>CAYJPI010000094.1:0-8024 GCA_964372005.1 uncultured Oscillospiraceae bacterium
CGGCACTCTCGATTCTCACGACACGCAACTACTTCTCATTGCCGAAGGCTCTTTCGATGAAGGGCGCTTAGACATGGAGGATCCATCGGGGCGATATATGAGCGTGTTCTTACAAAGCGTTAAGCCTACTACTATCGAAATGGATATAGCCAATGACTCCGCGTATATTAAAGTTTTCCTCAATGCCACCGTGGAAAGGCCTGCAACGCTTGCAAGCACGTCCACTCAGGAGCTTTCAGCGCATATAGAAAGTTACTTGGAGGATGGTTTATCTCGCGTGTTCAATCTTTGCCAAAGCGCGAACTCGGATGCGATGAGGCTTGGCCGCGATGTCATCGTGCAATTTTCTTCCGTCTCGGAATGGGAAGATTACGATTGGAAGAGCGCATACAAAAATGTGAGTGCGACATTTGATGTACAAGTCACACTCACATATGATCCAACCGGCTCACGAATGGAATAGGAGGATAAAATTATGCTTTTGTTTTCGTCTTACTGCTTTATCGCCGCTGTGTATGCCCTGCTCTACGCCTTGCACTCCATGGCATACAAGCGCGCCATGCCCTCCGTTTTCACACTCATATTAGCGGTGATGAGTATAGGCATGGGCGTTATCTTGCTAATCGTTTAAGCCTTCACCTTTAACCCAATCTGCCGCGACATACAACATATCCCTCGTGCGAAGCCACAACATGGGGAATTCGCCCTCATCGAGCGGCGCGGATCTACTGCCCATCTCCACCGTAAGCGATGGTATGCCCATGGTTTCGATAGCCCAATCCTTGTATCCACCGAAGGATGTACCATCGCTAGGCACGCTGATGAATCCCGTAAGCTCGCTCATATCATCGGAAAAGTCGGAGCTTCTTTCGTTAAGCGGCGAATTAGGCCCAAACTCATAGTATAGCTCGCTTCCCATTGAATGATAGCTCATTGTCGCATCGAATGGTATGGATTCGGTGTAGTCCATAAGCACTTTGGTTTCAACTTCACTCGCGGCACTACTACCCCTATACCCATCGGGCGCAGGGGCTTTTGCCGTATCCACATTTTCAAACCCTGCAGGGAAGTTGCGGTTTAGGTCTACCCCTAAAGCATTGGCTTTCCATTCCTCGTAATACGTTTTTGCGCTACTCGCCTTATCACCGTCATAATCATCATATGCCAAGCCCGATTGTATAAGTAGCTCACTTGGCAATGCCGTTTGGCTTATCGTAACCCCATCGGGGTTCGCCATAGGCATGATGTGTACTTCGGTGTCCGCTATAATGCCGCTTACAAGCAATCTTTCAAGCTGTGCCATGGCTATCGCACTCGTCATATGTTCCCTCGCGTGTATCGCCGCCTGCACGAATATGCGATTCTTCGCGGATGCATCCGCTACTATGGCCACGGGTATTGAACGACCCTCGCTCGATTTTCCTGCCTCTACCACCGTAAGCATATCGGGATATGCCTTTTGTAGCGCTTCGAGGTCCGCCATCATCATTTCATACGTATATTTTGCCGTGGGCTTTACTATCATTTCGCCTTCAAGCATGGGATCTTTTTCGATTGGCTCCATGTAGCCCGAAAGGATGTATCCCGTCTCGCCATTTTCCGTTTCGATATGCGCGAATCTACCGTATAGCCCGAGAAGCTTAACTTTATCCTTCGCTCGCACCTCACCTATTTTATCGGAGTCCGCATCGGGCGCTTCCCTAAGGTTTAAGTACTCATTGCATTCCACAATGTATTCCTGCGGCATTGGCTCAACCTCCTTATCGTGCACGGGAACGATGATTTTCTCATCATCGCCCCCGTCATCAACCTCATCCGTCCCGTATACCGACGGCACGGGTGTTAGCGATAAATGAAGCTCGCCCGCCTGCTCACCGCTTTCACAACCAACGGTGATGAGTGCAAGCGCGAGGCATAATATGCTTAAAACGCGATGCATATTGAACTAATATATCCCTCCACGCCGCCTATTATCGCCTTATACCATGTTCCGTGCTGGGACAAAAGCGTTACGGGTGTTCCGCCGGGATATGTTCCTATAACATCATACGAGGTTGACGGCCCCGTCCTGAAATTAGCATTGATTCCATGCTCTATCATTGCCGCGCCCCCATCGGTGAACTGCCCGTCTTCGCTTATGCCGGGTACATCGGGATATGTTCTGGTTTGCTCATCAACCTTAACATAGCGCGATCTTACATAGCCAACATTTCCGTCTACAAAGGCGGTGTACCAGAATTTATCGCGCGTGCCTATAACCGTCACGGATTCGCCTGCAGGTATCTGCACAAGCTCGGATGCACTGGTGCTCGCGCTCAAATATAGTGCCGTATCCTCGACTGCCTTATAGGTGTACGAGATTTGGTAGGCCGGATCATCGGGATTGAAGTGCAGATAGTCGGATTTTACATAACCGAGCGTACCGTCCTCCATCTCAATCTTGCACCAATCCTCCGAAAGCTGCAGTATAAGAACCTTATCGCCGTAGTTGAGCTCATCGATGGTGGTATCATTCACCGAGGAAGAGCCCGTGCGAACGGGGACATTATTGCTCTTCGTCGTAGCGGCGATTACCACGGGATCGGGGTTGAAATCCGAGATGCCGTAGAGGCTGTCGTAGGAGGGCATTTCATCCCTTATGCTGTCCACGAGTGCGCTGTTATCCGCTCTGTTCGCGCTTATAACGGTTTTAGTTCCCGGCGGGCAATTGTAGAATATCCACTGGGCATAATGAGGGAGCACGCGCACGCAAGCATGGGAAACAGCCTCACCAAGATCGTTGTAGGCGGATTTTGAAAGCTCCGTCAAATCATGATCATTGTACATGATCGAGTGAATGTAGATGCCGCGCACTATCTGCGTCCAATACTGTGCGTATTGGCCATGCGCCACGAAGTAGCCAAAGCGCTCCTTCAAATCACCGAGTGCAAAAGTTCCCGCACCTGTGGGATATTCCTCGCGTCCTGTACTGCACAGCCCTTGAAATACGATAGACACGGGGTTTCCGCTCTCATCGTTTTCATACACGGTTAAAATCTGATTATTTAGATCAATGTCGATCGTGTATCTGTCCGGGTCGGTGTTACTATAGTCAACCTTGCTCGTATAACCCGAAAGCACCTGCGCATTTGCCGCGAGTGGAGCGCATGTTAACATCACAGCGAACGCCATCGCCACTATCTTTACTATTTTTTGTTTCATCTCTATTACCCTCCGCTTTGTGTTGCTTTATACTCTATCAAATAATTAGGTACTTGCACAAGGCTTTCCTCTCATTTCCACATGCTTTTACATATTATTCACGTTTGTTTCAATGTATGTTACCATAAACTAGCGTAAATGTGCCTTGCGGCACATTTACGCTAGCGTGTCAAAAAAGTGTTCTTCGAACACTTTTTTGAATTTTTTCGGCGCACCGGTCGCCGAAGCCGGATTGAAAGCTACCATGACTTACTCCGTGTAGGTTTTTTTATGGGGTTTTTTTGACAGTCTGCATAAAATGTGCCTTGCGGCACATTTACGCATAATATGTTTTGAGATAAAATGACAGTAGCGAAAAATGCAGTTACAATCAATAAACAACGAAAGAGGTGCTTTATGGGTTTTTTTGATAAACTGAGGGACAGCGTGCAGGATGCCGCCAAATCGATAGATACTTTAAGCTCCAATATTAACGATGGACTCGGCGGTGCAAGTTGCGAGAAAATCGTCCTCCCTTCGATCCCTGCAAATGTAAATGAACTGCGTTCGATTGGCGGTGCAGACTTTAAAAGCCCCGAGAAGGTTGTGGCACTCACCATCGCCGCACTTTGCATGTATCCCGTCGATAAAAATGCCTGCATAGACATGCTAAATTACCTCAAGGGACCCACGCCGCTTTCCGCATACGAAAAACAGTTCCTTGCCGACCGTTTTCGCGGTAAAGACTATGTCCCCGTATCGTATTTCGAAGGCGCCGTGCCGAGCAATAATTATGAACCGAATTCGCCCTATACCATCAATGTGTATAGGACGAGTCACACAAAGGATCAATTCTCGGAAGGTTACTTGCAGTTATACGTAAAGTCAGGCGGCGCGGACACTGCTCGGTCGGTCAAGCTGCGCACCAAGCCTTCCACGGGCGAATGGTTCCTTTGGGAGCAGTTCCTCCTGTCCGACATAAGAATCCCTGTAAAAAATGACGCTTGGGCTTAAAAAATTAATGGTAAATCATTATTGCATCCGCTATAATGT
Organism: uncultured Oscillospiraceae bacterium; assembly: GCA_964372005.1. Lineage (GTDB taxonomy): Bacteria > Bacillota > Clostridia > Christensenellales > CAG-138 > CAYPKG01. Next base: position 4,234 of record CAYJPI010000094.1, read on the forward strand.
GTATAGGCCATAATCAGCGGGAGGTGGTGCAATGAAAAGATATCATTTGTATTCACTTGTCTTTTTTCTTGTACTTTGTGCGTATTTTGTTCTTTCTCCTAAGCATACGGCACTTTTCCCGATACTCACCCCCGCGAACCACGATAGTTACACGGATGCATTTTCCTCCCTATTCCCTACGGCATCGTTCGAGCATGCTCCGCGTTCTTCCTCTGTTTCGTCCTTTAACGACGGAAGAACCGCGGTGGTATATGATACAGTTGGCGTTCAGCTCTCTCGCACTAATACGGACTACATGTTCACCGGGCAATTCGTTGAAACCGTAATAATTGCGGTGGATCGAGATATAGTTTCCGATGAAATTACAAGCTTCTTTGATATATTGAACAGCAACCATTCAATTTTGTTCGACTTTGATACCCATCTTACCGAGGATGCCTACGACTATCCCACCACTCACCATATTGTGCTTTCGATGGCGTATGCGCTTTATGATGACTATGATGTCGATGCCATCGCAAAGGACTTGCGCGCACTTAATGAGCAAGGGCGATTGCTCACCCGTGGCGAAGATGCACCCATTATCATCACGCATGACACCGCCGCCGTAGATATGATAAATCACGGCCGCAATCTTGAAATAATTGTCCCTTCGGACGGTACATTGTCCTTTTATGTCGGTCTCCTCCACGATAAGGATGCTGTGATCGCAACCGATCTACTCATCCCCGAGCTGTCGGATAATGGCTACCGCACTAATATGTACGCGAATGAAGCATATCCACCCGCTCGTGATTATGAAAGCGCAGTTTCAATCGATGATTACGGTGCGTACAATGCCGCCGCTGTGAAGGTTAGCGACATGTTAAGCCGCCAAGTTTTCACCACCAGTAGTTATGGATACACGAATTCAAAGCAACTCGCAGTGTTCTATCTCGTGTTAGTATTTATTCTCATAGCGTACATAATCACAATCATACTTCGTGTTACACAAAAGAAAACACGAAATGCCATAATCTATGTGTGCACATTGCAAATACTATTTATTACACTAGGATTCTTCAAGGATCTATCCGAGAATAATCCTCTGCTTGAAACAATATTCTGGTATGGCTACTATATCCCAATCCTTATGGTTCCGGCGATATTTCTTTACATCGCCAATAATGTAGGCTATGCGGCGAATAAGAAAGTAATAAACATTTTTTACAGGATTTATATCGCGATTACGGTTTTGGTACTCGCGCTCGTCCTCACAAATGGCTTGCATGGCATAGTTTTCAGTATCCATGATCCCGATCATGTGCTTTTCACTTATAACACCGCCTATTACTTCGTTATAGGTTGGGCTTATGTCAGCGTATTTTTCGCTGTGGGAGCGCTAATCAAAAAAAGCTTCCGTTCACCTAGAAAACGATTGTTTCTTTTGCCACTTGCGTCCACCATTATCGTATTTACATACACGGTGATGTATGTTTTGGATGTGCAATTTGTACACGAAATGAGCGTATCGTATTCGCTTACGCTTCTTACATTCCTCTACACCGAGGCATGCATGCGCAGCCGACTTTTCCCCATCAACATGGGTTATGATAAGCTTTTTGCAAGCTCTCACCTGTCGATGGAAATAGCGGATCATTCGGGCATGGTCGTGGCAAGATCCGCCGTTATCCGCAGCGAAAGCGACGATTTCGTGCTGAGAAAAAATCCTATCGCAGGTGGATCGTTCTCGTATTATGAGGATTATTCATCCCTCAACAAAACGCGAGAGAAGCTTGCCATAATTAATTCTCAACTTGAAAAGAACAATGCGCTACTTGTGCAGCAGGGCAAGGTTAATGCCGACCTTAGCGCTTTGCGCGCCGAAAAATCCGCCTACGAAAACATCGACGCGGTACTCGAGCGCGGCACGGAGCGCATAGGCGCATTCCTCGATGAAATGAAAATTTCCAAGGATGTAAACAGGATCATCGGGCGTATAAATATACTCGCATGCACCATGAAGCGCGAATGCATGTTACTCATAAGCTTGCTTTATCGCAAATCCCAACCGATGACTGAATTTTTGAATGTTCTTTTAGAGATGAAGGAGTTCACCTCGCCTTTTGGGCTAACCATCACAGTAGGGACGATGTTCTCGGGCGATCTTCCTTTTGCCCACACCCTACCCATGTACAGGATGTTCTCATCCGCCATAGATAGGGCGGCACAGCTCCACTGCAAAAATGTGCTGGTTCAATTGTATGAAAGCGATAGAGAACTCGTTTTTTCGGTACTTGCCGATCAAGTGTTGTTCGATGAGGGCGAGTTATCCATATACAAGAACAAAAAAGCTTATTCGTTCAATGCGAAACCATGGGACGATACGCAATCATTGCTATTATCCTTTCCGAGGAAGGAGGAAGGCGATGCTTGATTTTTACTTTTATTCCGCCGGGTGGCTTATTGCTTTGTTCGTAGTAGGTATGTTTTTGTTCTGTGTTCAGGCGGCTTATGTGGGTAGCATCCTTTTCAACCGTGCACGCACGCGAAAATGGGTGCTTATAGGCGAAGCAATGATACTGGTGTACATTGGTATGCTCACTGTTTTGCCCATCGCGGCGATAGTGAATCGAAGATATGGCATAGTTGATTTCACTTCCCACACATATGCCTTGTATGTGGCAGGAATATTGCTGATACTGTATTTTACCGTAAAACTTGTTCGTAAGAGGCCGAATTATTATCTTCCCATTATAGCTGTGGCGATCACGCTTCCATACATGTCCGTGCTCGAGTATAATGGCTATATTGCATTTTATATTATTGCATTGTGCGTACTCATCACGCGCTCTTTGCTGCTTTTTCTAAGTGAGATTCATCGCCAACGATATTCTCTTTCCGCGTATTCCATCAAGGAGGGGCTCGACACGCTTGGTGCGGGGGTTATGTTCTGCGGCAATGATGGCTACATCCACCTTACTAACCGAAAAATGAGCGAATTGATTGTGCGTTTTTTTGGTGAAATGCAAACCGACGGCAATGCATTTTGGCAAAAGATTGAAGGGGCGCAGATCGATGCTGTGATGCGCCACATCGTAGAGGATGATATCATACTTAGGTCGAACTTCGATGCATGGCGTTTTTCGCGGCGAGCGTTTGAAGTTAAGGACTCCGAGTATACCGAGATCATCGCCATTGAAGTAACTAAGACTATTCAGGCGTTCGCAATGCTTGAGCGTGACAAAGAGACACTCCTTTTACAGCGTGTTCAAATACAAAAGTTAACTCAAAACATGGAAGCATTGCGACAGGAGCAGGAGTTTTCTCGCATACGAAGCCAGGTGCACGATGTTATGAGCCAGAGACTCACTGCCATGCAAAGGCTACTTCAAAGCCATGATGCGGCCGACTATGATGCATTGCTTCCTCTTCTTAGGGATATGGTTGAGCAGATTAAAGCAAAGGAAGGGGGCAGTGTTGAAAAAACTTATAATGAGCTTTGCGTATACTTTAAGCGTGTTGGACTTAGCATAGAAATAACCGGCGAGCTCCCCGAAGATGAACCGACCGCTTTCATGTTCTTGTCGGTACTTAGAGAAGCGTGCACGAATGCGCTCAGGCATGCGGGCGCTACGAAGATACAGGCGCACATCAAACGAACGGACTCGCATTACAATATAGAGATAACCAACAATGGCCGTTCACCAAAAAAAGGAATTGTTGCAGGTGGTGGGATATCGGGCATGCGCAACCGCGTTGAAAACATAGGTGGGCAGTTTAGGGTTGAACTTATCCCCTAGTTTGCACTT
>CAYJPI010000095.1:0-8010 GCA_964372005.1 uncultured Oscillospiraceae bacterium
GTTGTTTGAGATACAAGAAATTAAATAATGCTAAAATTGAAAATGATATGATTTTTTATAAAGACACCGAAGTTCAGTATCTACAATACCGGCACTGTCGAGAAGGGCAACTGCCGCATCCACATCATAGGGATAGGGGTTTACGAGTTGATCGTAATTATATGCGAGCTAGGAAGGGAGTACCGAGAAGCCCGGCGTATACATGCCGCCTACGGTAACATTAGCCATGGTCTCACTGTCAAGCGCCATAGTAATCGCTTGGCGAAGTTCGAGACTGGCGAGTTCACTGCGCATGTTGATAAAGGAATTGCCCACGCGAACACCTGCCGCGGCCGAAACATGGTATTCATCCGAGTTTTCCATAAAGAAGGCAAGATCGCTTGCGGTGGTGATGTTTTCAACGGCGTCAATATCGCCGCTTTGGAGTGCCATCGCTTTCGTCGCGCTATCGTCGATGTAAATCACCGACACGGTGTCATAGGGAACTTCGCCGTTCCAATAATGTTCGTTGGCCGCGAGTTCATGTCCTATACCTTCTTGCGAAGATAAAAGCACGTAAGGCCCTGTGCCGACGATTATGTCACCTTCGGGCACGGTGGTATCGATTATCGCATAGTAAGGGTATGAGAGTATGCCGGGCAAATTCGCCGTGGGCATTTCGCTAACTATGGTAACGGTACCCGATGCATTATCCGCTGTGATGAACTCATACTTGAGATATGTTTCGGGCGTTGATCCGCCTGTTCCGCCTTGGTCGGCATCCGTCAAGCGATAAAGTCGCTCGATGGAGTTTTTGACAGCTTCCGCATTTAAGTCGTTTCCGTTTGAGAACTTCACGCCTGCGCGGATGTGGAGAGTCCAAGTTTTGTAATCTTCACTAACCGTGTAGTCATCGACGAGATTGTTCTGTGCAACGACTTACCCGTCAAAACGGAACAAGCATTCGGTAACACCGAAGCGTACACCGTTCCAGCTTGCACTTATGCTTGTAATCGGGTCAATACCCTCGGCAAAGTTTGCGCATCCGAAATTCAGATGGTTTCCTTCGGATTCCGTAGCAGGCTGTTCTGCTTCACCGGAGCTTTGTGCAGGTGCTTCCGTAGCCGGTTCAGTGGCCGGTGCTTCGGCGGCAGGTGCGCAAGCTGACAGTAAAAGGGCCGTGCCTATCGCAAGCGCTGTTAATACTTTAAGATGCTTCATTGAGTTTGTTTCTCCTTTTGTTTATTTTCTTATTCTTAGGGTCGAGCAAATCACGTAAGCTGTCACCGAATAAATTAAATATCATCACCGTTATAAAAATCGCAAGGCCCGGATAAATCATCAGCCAAGGCGCGCCGGTGATGTGTTCGCGCCCTGCGTTTAGCATATATCCCCAGTCCATAGATGTTGCCTGTGCTCCGAGCCCCAAGAACGATAGTGCGGCGAGCTCGAGCATCACGCCGCCTACATCTGTCGCGGCGGTTATTGCGAGAGTGGGGAGGACGGCAGGGAAGAGCAGTTTCCACACGATACGGCTGTTGCGCGTTCCTGCTACCTTTGCGGCGTTTACATAATCGAAATTCTTGGTTTTTAGGACGAGAGCGCGTGCAAGGCGCGCATACTTCGTCCAAGTTACGAGCGTTATTGCAATCACTGCGCCGACCATTCCGAGCCCCATAACCCCTGCCACCGCAATGGCGAGCACCATTCCGGGGAAAGAGACCATCATGTCCGCTATGCGCATGAGAATGACATCCGTAACGCCGCCATAGTAACCGGCAATTATACCGATAGTCGTACCAAAAACGAATACGGATAGAACCACGCTCATCGTGGATATGAGTGTGCTTCTTGCGCCGTGGAGAATTCGCGAATACATGTCTCTCCCCATTATATCCGTACCAAAGAGCTAATCGCTTGACGGCGGTTGTTTCCCTAATGCGAGGGTGGCGGCTTCGGGGTCATGCGTTGAGAGTATGGGGGCAAATATCGCTATGAGGAAGAGCAATGCGATCAAGCCGAGGCAGATGTAGAAGCGTTCTTTAACAAATCTCATGCTCTCACCTCATCCTTGATTCGTGGATAGAGCTTGCGATATGAGCCGTCAACCGTGAAATTAACAATCATGTATAGAAGCGCCGACCATAGAACATATGCTTGTATTACGGGGTAGTCCATAGCGTCTATAGCATCGAGTGCCAATGTGCCGAGCCCCGGTATCGAAAATATGATCTCCATAACGGTCGTACCGCCGAGGAGTGAGCCGAAGGATATCCTTCTGTGCAAGTCAATAGATAAAATTGCATATTAAATCAAAAGAAAAACCTTGCACATCGACAAAATAGCCAACGTGCAAGGTTTATGTAACCAAACAAAAAGGCTGAATTGTCACTTGCAATCAGCTTCATCACAGTAGGCAGGTCTTCCGGCTTGGGTTCATCGCTTTGCACCCTTCCAAACTCCCGTTCGTGGATATGTGCATCACTCCTCATTACGGCGGCGGGACCGCGCAAGACTTCAACTTGCTTCCCTATTATCCTGCTTGATGCAGGCACCTAATGTATTATTCATTTTTGCTTATAATATCACAGTATTTTTTAGAATATAACTGTTTTATTTTTCGTGAATTTCGTAGTTTTTTCATCGGGGTTTTGGGCGTTGCCCCTCAAGTATGTGTGCCGTGCATATGCAGGCGCGATGCTTGCACTCAAATTCCTTGGAATTTGAGTATTTCAGTAAGGCGCTATGATGCCGGGGCGGATATGCTCACTGCTCCAAAATATCTCGGGCATTCGGATGTGCAGACTACTATGAGAATTAGCATTACACGCATTTGCCCCCCGAGGAAGGAGCAAAAGTCGGTGGAGGTGTGGAATGAATATGTAACCCGAATTTAGGCATTAATTTTGTCCATAAGGAAAGGGATAGCAACCAAATGCTATCCCTTTCCTTCTTCCTGTGGAACTGCTTCAGCTATTCTACTTTACATGTGCCACAAAAGCATCGCCTATCGCAACGTAAGTGTAAGTTCCATCTTCCAATACAACGCTTTTGAACACTTGAAGTGTGAACGAATCGACGTCATCGGTAAGGGTATACTCGCTATTGTCGATCAATAGTTCCCCACCGTATCCACTTTCCACAATCGGAGCGGGATTGAATACCACTTTCTGCCCCAGATTATCAGTTCCTTCGATTATAATATGCGTATCGAGCAATAGATCCTCTGTTGAATAGAAGATGCTTGTGCTTATGGGGTTCACATTGAGCGTTTCAATCACAACACTTTCATCATTGCCAATTTCTACAGGCATATCGATATCATACGTGTAAGTGTCCGCAGAAAGGGCATCGCCATTGGCTGTAAATTCGAACTTCCACCTTTCTTTAATCTCTTCACTATTCACTTTGACGCCTGCAACCGTAATATTCATATCCATGTCGCCTTCGAATTTCTCTTTGAGCATAAACACGTTTACAAACTCAATTGTATTTTCATCTACATTGTTTTGTGAAGCCTGTTGCGCGGCATTGATGTGCTCACCATCAATATAAAGCCTAAGATGGGGCGACCAAATCGTATCGTCTTCAATCGTGGCATTTTCATTGGTGATGGAAGTGGCAACGATCACTTTGTTGTTTTCACGGTCGTATACAACTTCACTTAAATTGACCGTAATCCCATCCTTTGTTTCGTTTTGATTGAGCACCGTTGCATAAGCGGAAAGATTGCTGTTTAGTCCAAACATATCCGCAATGCTATGTGCGATCGGGTTCGTCGTTGCAAAAGCACTCACGCTTCCAAATGATGCCGTAAGTACAATCGCAAGGCCTGCCACCATTGCATATGCTCTTTTTCTGCTGTAGTTTTTTTCGTTCTTCATTTTCTCTTTCTCCTTAAATAGTTTATATTTTAATACATCGTTGGCTTTAATTTTATTTTTTTCGTCCTGAGTCATCTCGCAAACTTCGTACTCTTCGAAGTTCGTCTTTGTTTCGTTCAGCAAGTCATAAATGTCCTTTTTCATCTTTCCCTCCTAAAAGTAATCGCAATTTTTTCTTCGCTCTCGATACCCTGTTATAGATGACACTTCCCGATATCTCCATATCATTGCTAATTTCTTCTACACCTTGTTCATGGAAATATAGCCGCCTAAATAGTTCCCTATCCTGCTCACTTAAAGGTTCGATGAGCGCTTCAAAAGCCGCGTTGTGTTCACTTTCAAGCAATGATAGCCGTGCTTTTTCATCCTCAATGTCATATGCAGCATCCACATCTTCCCATGTGCTTTCGTGCATATACTTTCTTGCATAGCTGATCGCTTTATACCTTGCTATACCTGCTATCCAATTTTTCAAAGAGCTCTTTTCTATGTCATACTTTTGGGCATTGTCCCAAATCGCAAGCAATACGTCGTTAAAACACTCTTCATGATACATCTGCAATTGCCGCATGTGCTTATTAATGATGCTCTTTACTAAGTTTCCGTATTTGTCGAGCACATAGTCCAAAGCCACTTGCTCTTTGTTCAAAATCGCACGCACTATGGTTTCTTCCGTAACGACACTCATTCGTTTACCTCCTTTTCGTGTGTCATAATATTATTCGCATCTTAAAGGCTATTTCTATCATGGTTTGAAAAATAATTTTATTTTCATGAGTACGGGTGGTGTGGATAATTGTTTATGCAAAAAAGGGATGCGCCATCCTTGAAGGCGCATCCCTTTATGTTTGCCGCGACATTCGTGACTCGTTGGCAAGAGCTCATGAGCTCGAGCGACCCTCGGCATCTCTGCAATCTCTCCCCCACATGCGAATGCATGGCGAATCGCGTCCCGACTACCGCTTATCGCTTTTCACGATTCCATCCTCCTGCACCACTGCATTCGGATACCGACTCACAAACCTGTCATTGGCAATTTCCAGTTGAAGGTAATATTCGGCATACGCCGGGCTAAGCCTTTTCATCGCAGGGATGAACACATCGGTGTATAGCAACTTGACTTAAAATACGCACAATTAGTTTCGAGTTTATGCTTTTTCTGTTAAGTCAAACATTTCACTCACCAGAAATCGAAAGCGAAGATAAAATGAAAAACATCGCGGATGCGGTGGGACTATTCCGTTTTCCATGAATAAAGTCATCCCAATTGAACCCTGCCCGAGGAACAGCGTTACTAACACTCTACTCCCTTCCCCTGCAGCGCTCATTACTGTTTTCCGCAATGTTGCGTAAACAGCAACAACTCCCTCTGCCCTAACCTTGGTGGTTCGGACAGAGGGAGTTGCTCCTAAATCCCGTTAACGGAAAAACATTTTCTAATCTCTAATCTTGCGCCTTAACAGCACCGCACCCACAGCCGCGATTGCCATGAGCACCAACCCCACAGGCCAAGCCTCATCGCCCGTTTTCGGGGGCTCAACCACGATGGTCGGCACGGTGAGCATGTCTGCTCCTTGAGAGAATATCGCGAAGACTCCCACGTCATCCACCATCACGGTAACATAGCCTTCTTCATCGCAAATAACATCGGTGAAGGTTTTGTCACCCTCGTGCACGACGGTGAACGGTTGCCCTTCAAACTGTTCACCCACGAACAGCGAAACCGCGATTTTGCCCTCATGCGTGCCCGAAAGCTCAACATCATACATTCTTTGAATGGAACCGCTTGCGGAGCTACTGAGCGACAAATATATTGTCGGATCGCTTGCGCCGGTGATTTCCTTGGCCGAAAGCTGTGCATCGCCGCTGATGTCGCCCGATACGGTTACAAGTCTTGTTTTCATACTGCGCGTGCCGACATGGGTTGAGCCGATAAAACTACCGCCTGAGCTTTCGCCCGAATCACTCTCCGTTTCGGGATCGGGATCGGCGCCGAGCGTTGTGTATCCTATAGCATAGGTAGAGAATTGATTGGTATAAACCGCAATATAGTCTGCTCCGATGTAATAGGTTCCATCTCGGAAGCTTGCATCAGGTCGCGTATTCAATTTGGAGAAAGCCGAAGCTCGGCCGTCATGGTAACGATACACAGTGATATTTTCTTTATTGCTCGTTTCGTACGGAATGATAATTTCAAGCACTGCGCTTGTGATTGACATCGTTTCTTCCACCGAACCTCCACCGCTCGTCGTAGTCTTTTTCACTGTCATGTCAATAAACTCTAACTCATTGCTTCCGGCAATGCCTTCAATTGCAAGCACCTCATCAGCAGGCGCGGTTTCATCGGTTTTGCTTTCCACTTCCAATTTGATTTCTATTTCTTCTCCTGCTTCCGGGGTTTCATTTTCGGCTTCTTTATCCAGTCCACCTACAATGACCTCGGGTGCGCCTTGTTTTACGTCAACAAATGATACAATAGTACCTCCCGTCGCTGTACTGCTTGTGACTTTACCGCCAATTGTGACATCGCCTGTCGCGGAAATCCCGTCACCGCCCGTGCCTGTGCCGCCGCTACCGCCGCTCACCGAACCTGCACCCGTGTTTACGGTTGAATTGGTTCCGGTCGTGGTGATGCCGTTGCCGCCATCTGTTGCGCCCGTACCGCCAGAAACATCGTTTTCACCGGTGGTTACGTTTCCACCGGACGAAATACCGTCACCGCCTGCGCCGTTTGTGGAGCTACCGCCCGCGATGTTGCCCGTGCCGCCAACATTGACATCTTGATTGGAGGTGATACCACTACCGCCCGTGCCGCTACCGGATGCGCCGCCCGTTAAATTTCCGTCGGCAGTAATTGTTGTGCTCCCACCTTCAGCCCCTGCCACCTCTATGGCCGAACCGCCTTTGCCTGTTGTCCCTTCACCGCCTTCAACGTTGCTATCCTCTAATACCGTAATGCTACCGCCTGTTGATGAAATAGCGGGAGCTCCATTTCCGTCATCATCGGCACCACCGCCTTTTATTGTGCCTTCGCCACCGATAGTCAAATCGGAATTTGTGGTGATGGCAGGTTGGCCTGTTGGGGCGGTTAGCGTTTTATCATCATGAACTGAAATTGCAACATTTAAGCCATCAGGTATCGTTAAAGTGTTGCCTAACTCAACATCATCTTTAATGACTAATTTTTGTTCCGCTTCGTTCCACATTGCAGTATTTTCATCAAGTCCTGCATCTTTTGCCCATTGTGGTAGAGCATCCGCAAAAAAAGCAAAATTTTGTGGGGGACCTGCCGGGGCCGAACTAGTAGCTTTTACTCGCAACAATACAGTTTCGGATTGCTCATAAATCTCATCTAAAGCTCCGTCTACATTTATAGGAGACCACGTATTTCCGCCATCCAAGCTATATTCCAAGGCGGTTGTAGCATCTTGGATAACACCGCCTGCCTGCTCTAAAGTTGGGGCGGGAGGACGAGCGCCGACCTCCACTTCCGATGCTTCCGAATCGGCCTCACCGTCTACACCTTTTTTTACAATAGTGATTGTTTTTCCGATGAAATCATATTCAGTTCCATCTACTGTAGTCCCCGCCAAAGGAATTTGCCCGTTTGCATCTGCGGTTAGTTCAAGCGTTGTGCCATCAACCGTAATCTTATAAACTGTGTTTGGTTCAAGCTCAGACAGCTGTTCATTGGCATAGTCAACGCCGGAGTTTACCGCATTTTCGCTACCCTTACCACCTATGCCCAGTTTAATTGAATATGTCTGTGTTGCATTTGCAGGTATAGTTTTGTTTGCCCAGTGCCATGTGGCAACTGAGTCACCCCCAGAAAAAGCGTTCTCATTCGTAGTTAAAAAACAAGACTTATCTATACCACGTCCATTGAGCCAATCACTACCACTATATAGCTCGTACCAATACCCAGATACATCGGTAACGCCGGGGGCATCTTTGAGAAATGCGTTGAATTGGGCATAGTCGTCCTCGCCTTTTTTATCCTCATTTGCAATTGAAACCATCTTAAACCCTGTAAATCCATCAAAAGAGGTGATAGGAGCATTGTCAGATCCACCTATCATTATATCGCCACCGGAACCCAAAGAGAAGGTGACATCGTTTGCGTTATTGTTTTTTACGGTGTACTTAA
>CAYJPI010000096.1:0-8005 GCA_964372005.1 uncultured Oscillospiraceae bacterium
CGCTCTTTCGACGGAGGCACTGCAAGCGGCGCAGGTCATTCCCTCTATTTCTAATCTAATTAGTCCCATCTTATCCTCCACTAACCATACTCATACATAAAGTATACCATACAAACGGACCATTAAAACATCTTATATTTAACACTATTTGTATTCCTGTTATTGTAAGTTCTTCCAATATACTTTGGTAACAGAAAAAATTATGGTATTATATTCATGTTCATTTCATATATTTATAATAATTATGGTCTTTTTTACGTTTTAAGTGCTACTCATAGCGAAAAATGGTTATAAGTAAAGTAACAAATATTTTCTGAAAAATTATATTGGAGGGATGATTATGAAAGTTGTAATCATCGGTGGCGTCACAGGCGGTGCTTATGCGGCAGCAATACTTCGTCGAATACATGAACACGCACAAATTCTCCTAGTAGAACGTGGCGAATATGTTTCATTTGCAAGTTGCGGCCTTCCATATTATGTAGGCGGCCATATTAAGGAGCGCAAACATCTCACATTGCAAACGCCCGAAAGTTTCCTGACTCGCTTTGCAATAGATGTGCGCTTGGCAACGGAAGCTACACGCGTAATACCCGAACGTCAATGCGTAGTACTCTATGATCACAAGAAAAAAACATCATATGAGGCCGAGTATGATAAGCTCATTCTCGCTCCCGATTCAGTGCCCTCCACCTCGCAAATCGAGGGGCATCTTTTGCCCGGGGTATTCGGGCTTAAAAACATACCTGATGCTTTGCTTATCCGTGCATATGTTGAGGAGTTTGCACCCAAAGCCGTCACCATAATCGGTGCGGATTATATCAGCATGGAGATGGCCGTTAATCTGCATTCATCCGGAATACGTGTAAACATCGTCGATACACGAAAACAGATACTTTCACCGCTCGATGCCGACGTGGCCGCATCCGTACAGCAATATGCGCGCGCAAAGGGGATAGATATTACGCTTAACAGCACCATATCTTCAATCGAGAAGGATGGCGAAACATTAACCGTCCATTTAAGTGACGGCTCCATCGAATCCGACCTCGTACTTATCTCTATGAGCGTGCTTCCTTCCACGGCCTATTTGAAGGATAGCTCGGTAGCACTAACCGATGGCGGCATGGTAGTTGTTGACTCAGACATGCAAACCAATATCCCTAACATATATGCGATCGGCGATGCCGTGCTTATGCCAAGCTTCACAGCCGATTCTTCTTCGCTATTATCTCTCACAAGTCCCATAAACCAGCAGGGGCGTGTAGTTGCGGACCATATAGCAAACCGAAGTGCGGCTACAAACAAGGCCGGCACTTCGATATTAAAGCTATTTGACTTGGCTGTATTCATAACGGGAATGAGCGAGAAAATGGCTATTGCGGCAAACATAGAGTACGATAAAACTTATCTGTACGCCGCTTCACATGTTGGGTACTACCCGGGCTCCACCAGCATGCTCATAAAAGCATTGTGGGAGAAGGAGAGCGGCCGCATCATAGGCGCACAAATAGTGGGGCACGATGGCGTTGATAAACGTTCTGACGTAATCGCCTCCGCTATTAGAAATGGCTGTGTAATTTCCGATCTTGCTGAATGGGAGCTAAACTACGCTCCTCCATTTAGTAGCACGAGAGATCCCGTTAACATGCTCGGCTATATTGGAGAGAACATACGAAACGCATCGGTAAAGCAATTTTTCTGGCATGAAGTTGAAGATTTGCAATCGCGCGATGATGTTCTTCTCATCGATGTTCGCACGAGGGTGGAAGTTGCAGGTGGGAGTATCCCCGGGTTCATCAACATCCCGGTCGATGAACTTAGGCGAAACATCCACGCACTTCCAAAGGATAAGCATATCTACCTACACTGCTACAGTGACCAGCGTAGCTATATCGCATGTAGGGTGCTTTCAAGCCGTGGGTTCGACTGTTACAATCTCGCGGGAGGATGGCGGCTCTATTCTTCCGTAATGAACGAATTATCGCTCCCCCCCGAAGATTGCATCGAACAAGTTACTCAAAACACTCAACAACCCCATTGAAGATACCTTCGGCCATCTTCACCTGAAAATCGGGATCGGTGAGCTTATAGTCCTCTTCCTCATTGGTCATATGCCCCATTTCGATGTTAATTATGGGGCGTTCGCACCAATTAAATCCGGTTTGGTCATCGCGATACGATAACCCACGCGATGTCGAAATCCCTGTAGCCTCACCATATGCTTCTAGTATGATCTCGGCCGCTTCAACGCTTTCATCCTTGTATGGGTGCTCATCAGGCACAAGTATGAACGCGCCGTGCACCTCGGGATCGTTAGAACCATTGCAATGTATGCGCACGCCGAGATCCACCATGTGTTCATTAAAGAGCTGAGCGCGCTCCACATTAGTGATGTCTACATCAGCTATTTCGCGCGTCATCACTACCGTAGCACCTGCCTCCTCAAGTAGATCCTGCAAAAGCAGCCCAACCGCAAGGTTCACCTCATGCTCCCTTACACCTGTGAACCTTCCGTATGTTCCTCCCGACACCATCTTCTTCATCACGTCCGATCCGGGTGCATTGGGTTCTTGCCCGTCATTATCGTGAAGTTGATGCCCGGGGTCAAGTCCGATTATTACCCCGGCAAGCGGTTCATCATCGCTCGGCTGTGGCGTGGGTTCAGGTGTCGGCTCGGGTGTAGGCTCAAGTGTCGGCTCAAGTGTCGGCTCAAGTGTAGGTTCAATCGTGTGGTCAGGCATAGACTCCGGCGTTGGCTCAGATGCGGATGTAGGATTCGGCTCGGCATAAACCGTATCGCCATTGTAAACCGTGGGCACGGGCTCTGCGGTCGTGTTTTCATCGATCGATGCGCTTGGAGACGGCGTTGCGCTCAATATCATGAGGTTTTCCTCATATTCTTCCCTGTCATTTTGTAGCGCAGACACGGCAATTATCACGAGCGCCGCCACAGCACAAAAAATCGAACCCAAAATGATCCACCAAGGCAAAAGTTTTTTCATAATTGTCCTTTCCTATCGTAATGATACAATAGTCTACGCCCGAATCGGATTTGCATGCCGATTCGGGCGCACTGCGTGTCAAAAAAGTATTTTTTAAATGCTTTTTTGAGTTTTCCTCACCATTTCCCTCTCGCTTCGCTCTCGGGCGTGAAATGGTGCAGTGCAAAAAAACCTTCGGTTTTTACCCGTTTCGGCGTACATGCCGCCGAATCCGGATTGGAAGCTTATATCGCCACGCTTGTAATACATATTTTGGTGTTATGTTGCGCTATTCGCTTATTTAACCTATACGCCCGAATCGGATTTGTATGCCGATTCGGGCGTATTTTTATTTCTTGAAGAAACCCTTCTTTGTGGATTTTGTATCCTTCTTTTCTGAAGTTGTTTCCGATTTTTCGCCCATGCTGACAGCAAAGGCATTGAGGGCTTCCTTTTGTTGCGATGTTAGGCGCTTGGGTGTTTCTATACGCACCTTTACAAGCATATCACCATTTCCGCCTCCACGCAGCTTCGTAACGCCTTGGTCGCGCAGTCTAAACACGGTTCCCGTTTGCGTACCCTCGGGAAGATTGTATTTCACATTGCCGGTGAGCGTCGGCACGGTGATTTCTCCGCCGAGCGCAGCGGTTACGAACGAAATCGGGAAATCGATATGCAGATCATACCCATCGCGGATAAACTGCTTGTGTGCCTTCACACGGATGTTGACATATAAGTCGCCATTCGGACCGCCACGCAATCCTGCCGCACCTTCTCCACGCATATTGAGCGTCTGCCCGTCATCTATACCGGCAGGAACATTTACCGCTATCTTAGTCGTTCTTTTTATGCGCCCTGCGCCCTTACAATCCATGCAAGGATCCTTTATCATCTGCCCCGATCCATTACAACTGTGGCATGGCCTAAGCGATGAGAAAGAGCCGAACATAGTATTTTGCTGTGTACGTACTTGGCCGGCGCCCTTACAGGTGGAACAAGTTTCCGGGGAAGTTCCCTTCTTCGCACCCGTTCCCGAGCATTGTGTGCACGTTTCTTCTCGAGGAATGTTAATTTCCTTTTTGCAACCGAACGCCGCCTCCTCAAAGGTTATGGTAAGGCTGTAGCGCAGGTCATTCCCCTGCATAGGTCCGTTCCTTCTTTGTTGACTCGACCCACCAAAGCCACCACCAAAGAAAGTCTCAAATATATCCGAGAAGCCACCGCCGCCTTCGAACGGCGAATATCCACCGCCGCCGCTTTGGTCGAACGCCGCATGTCCAAATTGATCGTACTTCGAGCGCTTTGACGAATCTGTCAAAACCTCCGCGGCCTCATTCAGCTCCTTAAAGCGTGTTTCGGCTTCCTTATCTCCCGGGTGCAAATCGGGATGGCAGGTCTTTGCCTGTTTGCGAAATGCGCTCTTTATCTCGTTTTCGCTTGCACCTTTTTGTACTCCCAGTACCTCATAATAATCCCGTTTATCAGCCACTTAAATTAATCCCATCCTTGTACCTTATTATACCCGAAACCATAAGCATGCTTACGATTCCGGGTATTCACAGCGGATTTCATATCGCATTTCCGCCGCCTTTATCGATAGAACTTAGAGTTCTTTTTTACTTGTTGTCGTCTACAACTTCGTAATCTGCATCGACTACGGTGTCATCTTGTGCCGCTTCACCTTCTGCGCCGCCGGCTGCTTGCTGTTGAGCCTGCGCATCCTGATAAACCTTGCCGAACACCTCGTAAGAGATCTCGGTGGCTTTCTCGCTGGCGGCCTTGATCATTTCGGAATCATCGCCTTCAAGTGTCTTCTTAAGATCGGCGATTGCATCCTCAACCTTCTTCTTGTCATCCTCCGAGATCTTATCGCCCATATCCTTGATGGTCTTCTCGGTTGTATACACGAGCTGGTCAGCATGGTTGCGTGTTTCCACCGCTTCCTTGCGTTCCTTATCCTCGGATGCATAGCGCTCGGCATCCTCAACCGCTTTCTTGATTTCATCCTCGTTGAGGTTCGTAGAAGCGGTGATGGTTACGTTCTGCTCATTGCCGGTGCCAAGATCCTTAGCCGAAACATGCACGATGCCGTTCGCGTCGATATCGAAGGAAACTTCGATTTGCGGTACACCGCGCGGTGCGGGTGCGATGCCTGCGAGTTGGAAACGGCCGAGGGTTTTGTTGTACTGTGACATCTCGCGCTCGCCCTGCAACACATGCACCTCAACGGAGGTCTGGCCATCCGCCGCGGTGGAGAACACTTGGCTCTTCTTGGTGGGGATGGTGGTGTTACGCTCAATCAAACGGGTGAACACGCCGCCCACGGTTTCAATACCGAGGGATAGGGGTGTTACGTCAAGAAGGAGGATGTCCTTAACTTCGCCGCCGAGCACGCCTGCTTGAATCGCTGCGCCGATGGCAACGCATTCATCGGGGTTGATGCCCTTGAAGGGATCTTTGCCGGTGACGGTCTTAACCATCTCTTGAACTGCGGGGATACGGCTTGATCCGCCGACGAGAATTACCTTGTCGATATCGGAATTTGCAAGCCCTGCATCCTTCATTGCCTTGAAAACGCACTCACGGGTTTTTTCAACGAGATCTGCAGTGAGTTCGTTGAACTTGGCGCGAGTAAGCGTCATGTCAAGATGCTTGGGTCCCGATGCATCCATGGTGATGAACGGAAGGTTGATATTGGTCTGCGCCATGCCGCTAAGCTCGATCTTAGCCTTCTCAGCACCTTCCTTCAAGCGCTGCATGGCCATTTTGTCGTTCTTGAGGTCGATGCCACTTTCGCGCTTGTATGTTGCAACGATGTGCTCCATCACGCGCTCATCGAAGTCGTCGCCGCCGAGGCGGTTGTTACCTGCCGTCGCGAGAACTTCGAAAACACCATCGCCGATCTCGAGTATCGAAACGTCAAATGTGCCGCCGCCCAAATCGTAAACGAGTATCTTCTGGTTTGTTTCCTTATCCATGCCATAGGCGAGCGATGCCGCCGTGGGCTCGTTGATTATGCGCAATACCTCGAGGCCCGCAATGCGGCCTGCATCCTTCGTGGCTTGGCGCTGGCTGTCGCTAAAGTATGCGGGCACGGTGATAACAGCCTGGGTTACGCTTTCACCGAGATATGCTTCCGCATCCTGCTTGAGTTTTTGAAGTATCATTGCGGATACTTCCTGGGGTGTGTAGTCCTTACCGTCGATTTTTACTTTGTACGATGTACCCATCTCACGCTTGATGGAGATGACCGTGCGGTCGGGGTTTGTGATGGACTGGCGCTTTGCAACCTGTCCTACCATGCGCTCTTCTTCCTTAAACGCAACGACCGAGGGCGTGGTGCGCGCTCCTTCGGGATTGGGGATAACGACGGGTTCGCCGCCCTCCAACACCGCAACACATGAATTAGTAGTTCCCAAATCGATACCGATAATCTTGCTCATTTTTCTTTTCCTCCTATATGTCTTATAAACTTCTTACTCGGCAACCTTTACCATAGTATGGCGCAAAATGCGTCCTTTTGCTTCATATCCTTTTTGCAAAACATCAATTATTTCCCCGCTCTTCTTGCCTTCACACGCTTCTTGCATTACGGCATTATGTAAGTTCGGGTCAAATTCTTTGCTCGCATCAACTTCCTTCAATCCACTTTTTCCTAGCGAATCGATGAGTGTTCTTTGTATTAGCCTCATGCCTTCAACAAAGCTCTCCTCCACGCCACCGGAATTATCGAGCGCACGCTCAAAATTATCGAGAACGGGCAAAAGCTCCTTGATGCAATCGCGGCAACCGTCGTCATAGCTATCGGCGCGCAATGTGGCATTTCTTTTACGATAATTATCGAAATCCGCCTGCAAACGTTGTGCAAGACCAACCGCCTCATCCTTTTGCTTTGCGAGCGTTTCGATATGCGCTTTCACCTCATCGAATTCCTTCTTTGAAAGTGTGATGTTTTCGCCTTCCTCGCAAGCCGCATCAACCGTTTCGGTTTCTTGTTCCGCTTTGGTTTCCTCTTCGGGTTGGATTTCCTTGGCCGCTTCATCCTTACGGCTTTTGTTTTTTGCCATTTTCTCCTTTTCCTCCTCGTTGCCCATCATCGATGTTCATCATCTATCACTCCTTGGAATGCTTCAGACAGGCTAAAACTCATATGTTCCATTATTGAAAGTATACGCGCATAGCTCATACGCGTTGGCCCGATGACCCCGAATGATCCCATGGGTTCATTTCCAATTTTATAGGTTGCGGTAACCACACTGCAATCCTTTAGCTCCTCCTGCTCGTTTTCACTCCCGATGGAGATGGAAAGTTCAAGCCGAGTAGCCCTCTTGAGCATGCGATACAATGTATCTTGGCCTTCTATCGCACTCAAAAAATTCTTTGCCTTGGCGATATCACTGTACTCGGGAGAGTACAAGATGTTTGTCGCCCCGCGAAGTTCCCCGGTTTTCGCGCCCCGTTCGAGGGTCTGGTCGATAGCATCCATTATTCCGGGGAAGAATGTGCGATCATAGCTCATTCGGCTCACCATCTTGGCTATTTCATCGCTTCCCATCGAATCGAGAACAGCGTCTTGAAGGCTTTGTGTCAGCATCCTTGAAAGCTGCTCAAGGTCTGCGGCACTTATGCCTTCCGGAATGCGTATCATCCCTTCCCTAACGAGCCCCGTATCCGTTACGAGTACCATCAGCGCACGGTCGGACAAAACAGGCACGAGCTGCAAATGGCGTATCCTCACACATTGAAGTTGCGGAGGGAGCACCATCGCGGTGTATCTGGTGATGTCGGACAAGGCGGATGCCGCTTGCTTAACCACAGCTTCAACATCGTCCATGCGGTGAGAAAAGTATTTCTTTATCGTTTCCTTTTCTTCCCCGGTAAGCGCCGCCCTATGCATTATATTGTTCACATAGAGCCTATAGGCTTTGTGTGAGGGTATGCGCCCTGCCGATGTATGCGGTTGCTCAAGGAATCCCATCTCTTCAAGGTCGCTCATCTCATTTCTGATTGTAGCGGATGAA
>CAYJPI010000097.1:0-1239 GCA_964372005.1 uncultured Oscillospiraceae bacterium
TATCGCCATTACTAAGATCAAACTTCAACGTATAAACATCCAACACAAGGTATGCGTTGATAACCGTGCTGCCATCTACATTGATTTCGTTGGAATTAGCTTCATAATATCCGCTATAGGATGCATGATTCAAGCCGGAAGGTGCATTAACGGTTATTCCGCTAACAGCTGTACCTGCCTTCGCAGTGAAGCCTGTGGATTCGCTATGGTAAACGAAGTTTTCACTGCGTTCACTCTGGCTTAGGGCTTCAATGGTATCTTTGCTTACCACTCCATTTACACCCGCAGGCCATGCATCAGGCTCTTCAACCCAGTATACTACCTTGTAATTTACGTCTCCACCTTCCCACGCGGCATACAGGGTGATGTCGTCGGTGAGGTTTTCAAGGTCTTCCGCTGTAACGGCATTTGCAAGTTCTTCATCAGTGTACCATCCGGTAAAGTTGAAACCGTTGCGTGTTGCTTCAGGTAAATCATCGATATCAAGCGTACCACCAAGGGATACGGAAACGGGTGCAACAAAGCTGCCCTCTGCGCCGGTATCAAAAAGCACGTTTACCATGTCGCGGTCGTACTTCAATACAAGAACGGTGGTTCCATCTTCTTTAACAATGCCGGTAACAGCACCCGATGTGGGGGTGTAACCTTCAATCTCTTTGGGCAAAGCCACTGCTTCTGTGTTGGGGAATGCAGTGTGGCTTTCTGTTGCCGCAATTGCTTCATCTACTGCATAAGATCCGTTATCCTGCTGGAGCTGATGCTCAACTGTGTAATTCACTTTTGCCTCTGCGGAGTAAGTGAAGGTATACGTAGCATCGCCTGCCGCTGCAGGAATATCAATGGAAGCAACATCGGGGGACATTTCAGCAACGTAAGGTGCCTCAACGATACCGATTACTGTGCCATTTTGTACCTCGTAGATTGTGGATTCGAGAACCGCTTCCTTAATAGGATCGGTTTCAGAGTTGTTGTCATCATCTACCATTTTTACGTATTCAACTGTGATGGTAGCAATGCCTTCCTCATACTTCGCCCTCAAGGTATATTTGTTGGGCTCGTAAGCGGTGGGATCTACGGTTCTCTCAGCATACGCGAGGTCGGCCAGGTCGATTTCTACCCATTCGCCTTCTTCGTTCTCCATCGTCCAAGCTACGAAGTGGTTTCCGTCTGCATCGGGCGCAACTTCGCCGATTTCAACGCCGCCATCACCCTCATAGTAGGCAATGTAGTAATGTCCAT
>CAYJPI010000097.1:1249-2626 GCA_964372005.1 uncultured Oscillospiraceae bacterium
ATCTTCCTCTTCGCCGAAGAGGTTGGTGCTTCCGTCTGCACTCATGAACTCTACGAACACGGAACGTTCGTACTCTCCTGTCGAAGGATCGTAAGATTTAACTATTTCTCTTCCGTTAATTTTACGGAAATTAGTTTCCGGTATGGGATCTTCGCCATTGATCACCGGCGTTGCATCCGCACTACCTTCCGCATAAACCGTCATCGGCACAACGTCCAGCACCATAGGTACGAACATAGCGAGTGCCAATAAGAAGCTCAAGCATTTTAGTTGCCATGATTTTGTATACATCATTTCTTTTCCTTTCAAAATCTGTTTTCACCCTTTCCCCCCCACGCACGATTGATTTTCATCGCATCATTTTGTGGGACAACGCGCTGCTTTTTGCAGCTTTCTATTTTTTCATTGTCTCCTTTTTGCTTGGTGTGAACATAATGTCACACATTCAGCACCCCTCCCTTTACACCGTCTGTTTCTTAAATTGTTCCGGGTTTTCCACCTGTTATGCTATCATTATAAAGCTTGGTGGTTACATATGGGTTACATTTAGGTCTTTTTTCAAGTTTTTTTTGGGTTTTTTTATAATATTTTTTTACCCGGTGGAGCTTCTTTCCTATTATATAGATTTTACGCTCCCAAAAACTTTTTTTATTTTTTTCTAAATGCCATCCTTCCCGGATTTACACCCTAATGGATTACGTTGTGGTTGGCTACAGAATATTGTGCACTTAAGGGCGCACTTTTTTGAGCAAAAAATGAGGTATTTCGGCCTCTTTCCTGCATAATTCTCGCCAATTTTTTAACAATCCCACTAATTTACGCAATCGTATAGAATTGCGCACAGTATATCACATATGTAGAATAAAAGAAAGTATTTTTTTTAGAATTTCGCCATTTTCGCCATATTTGAATCAGTAGTATCATGATTTTGCAGTAAAAATTTGTTACCTTGCATTTTTATATGTAAGGTACTTCGCCTGTATTTTAGGCGTTTTTCCATGTTACTATAACCGGATCAACTTCCCGAATATTCGTGTTTTCAGGAAAAAATATTTTTTTGCAGGATTTCCTGCATGATTTACAGACGCATAGATTGTATGGTGCTTAGATCAAGGATGCAAAGCGAACCCATTTACAAAGCATATGCTTTGCTTAGGAAGAACAGCTCAACAATTTTTCCATCGAGCTTATTTTCGCCAACCATTTCATCCATAATTCCACGCACGCGCTCTATGGGGATGGCGTTTTTGTATGGACGATCGCTGGCGGAAAGCCCATCAAAGATATCGAGCACGGTGAGAAGGCGCGTTTCAGGCGATAGCTCATCGCCCTGCATTTGCATGGGGTAGCCCGAGCCGTCAAGCAATTCGTGATGTT
>CAYJPI010000097.1:2637-7949 GCA_964372005.1 uncultured Oscillospiraceae bacterium
CTTTTTGGTATTCCCCCGTGAAGCGAATTTTATCGTGTATATCCTTGGTGACATTGGCGTGCTCCTGCATGATGGCACGCTCGTTCTCTGTTAATGTACCTTTGCGTATGGATAGGGCATCGCGCTCCTTTTCTGTTATCCAAGGTTTTTCGCTTCCATCCCTGCCAAGATAGGTGCGCTTTGATATTTGCTGCACCCTTAAATAGTCCTCATCGTTCAAATATCCTGCGGCGTTTATACGCTTGATAAAAACGCGCGTTTCCTCCATTTCTTCGGCACTTGGGGATATATCTCCGCCATTTTCAAGCGCCTGTATGCGTGCAAGCAGCTCAATTATATCGAGCCTTGCCATAACAACGGCTAAATCATCGCCAAGGCGCGTATCCTTATTCATGATATGAAGGGGGGTTACGATTTTGCCTACATCATGCATCCAAATTGACATAACAAATTCGCGCTCGCGCTCCTTGGTAAATGTCCAATCGCCGCCGCGTTCGTTAAGCCATGCGATAAAGGCGCGCGCATAGCGAACCATGTTTTTTGTATGCGTTACATTATAGGGCGTACGCGTGTATATCGCCGTGGAAAACGTTTGCACGATGGATTCCATCAAATCGCGCAACTGAACGGTGTAGTTCATATTTGTAAGGCTTATGGCCGCTTGCGATGCAAGAGCGAGCAAAATTATCTCGCTTTGTTGCGCAAAGGGTACGATATCACCTTTTTCATCTATCGAATTGATCAATTGCATAACGCCGATGCATTTTCCGCGGTTGTTCTCCATGGGTACTACCATCATGGATGTGGTTTTGTAGCCCGTCATCGCATCATATTTGCGCGGGCCCGCGAAATCGAAAAGCTCACTCGCATACACATCGGGGATGTTCAAAAGCTTGCCTTCTATAGCTGAAAATGCGCATACATTGGAGCGCGACAAGGGCACAGGCGGAAGCGATATTTCACCGCGCGATGCTCTTTCTACTTTGTTTTGTGATTTGGTTACGCGTATCTTAAACTCGAGCGCACTGTCATTAACTATGTATAGCGTTCCGCCATCCGCGCCCGTTATGTCCATAGCATCGGTTAATATACGCGAAAGCAGTACCTCGTCATCCCTCTCGGCGGCCATCGCTATGCTTATATCGAGCAGTTCCTTTATCGTTACATCCCGCATAGGATAAACCTCTCTTTCTGCCTTGCAAAAGCGGAATTGCACATGATTTGTTGCATTCGCTTTTCCTGCTTTTTAAGCATTTCATCGTTGTGAAAAGGTGAGTGATGAAATATTCTCATCTGTTTCGCATTTGCCTTTTGTGCTATTTCCATCGCCTGCATATAACTTGCATGGCCATAACCTTTCCTGTAGGTGAGCTGTTCGGGGGTGTACTGCCCGTCTATAATGAGCATGCTACAATCCTTTGAGAATGCTATAAGTTGTCCATCCGTTTGTTGTGAGGGTTCATAATCCGTTGCATAAACTACGCTTTTTCCAAAGTATTCTATCTTATATATGGTGCTTCCGCCGGGATGCGCACCTTCCATAAAGGTGATTTCGGCATCGTCTATCTCGAAGGGTTCTTTGATATCGTGGAAGTGTACATCGGCGCTAAAGGCCTCCGTACCCACCGGCCAAAGTGGTGGAGCCATAAGCCGATCTATCTGTTCTTGCACATCCATCCCATCCCTTTTTGCGCCATATATGTGCACTTTGCGCTCTTTTTCGTAGAGCATAGCGCATAAAGGTAGGCCCAGTATGTGATCTATATGTGGATGTGAGATGAGTATGTGTGCGCTACCATCGCCCATGCTTTTTGGCATTTTTAATATGCCACTGCCCGCATCGAGCACAATCTTAGTATCGCCCACAGATAGCATCACGCAGGAAGTTGCGCCGCCAAACTCGAAGAACTCCTCTCCGTCGGCGGATACCGATCCGCGCGTACCCAAAAACTCTCCCCAAAAACAAGACATAAGCTTTCCTCTCACATCGGTTATTGTATACCATCATACCACTTTTTTCGCTGTAAAGTCAAATTAAATAGTGTCGACAATAGTTGAATCGAGCTGATTTTTTGAGGGGGTTTTTGGTATACAATGAACACTATTGTCGACACTATCTAAATCGGGGCTTTTATTGCTACCCCCCAAATGGTATAATATAATTCAGATAGTATCTATATTAGTTGATCGAGAGGGGCATAAAATGGCAAGAATTGCTACACCGAAAGATGAAAAAACACTGCGTGAGATGTGGAAGATATGCTTCGGTGATACCGATGCGTTCATAAGCTGGTTCTTTGCCGAGCGTTTTTACCCCGATTTAAGCGTTGTACATGAATATGAAGGGCGCATCGTAAGCGCATTGCACGGCTATCCCTTGCATCTACGCGTGGGAGAGGGCATTGTGCCGGCATCGATGCTCGCAGGTGTTTCCACCTTGCCCGGTTGCGAAGGAAAAGGCTACATGCGCGAAAACATACTCTTTTACATGCAACTTGTGCGCGCTTCGGGTGCGGCGGTATCATTTCAAACGCCGGTAAACATGCCCACATTTATATCACGCGGTTTTCTCCCCAATAACAGAACACGGTTTTTAACGCATGAGTCGGCCACGGCTAGCGCTGTTGGCGGCATTATAGAGCAAAGCATGTACACGGGGCTATCGCCACTGCACACATGCTATGTAAGATCTACCGAGCATTACAGCGGCATCGTATCGCGCTCGCTTGCCGACCAGTACCATAAATTTCGTGATTATGCATCTGACGGGGCGAAGTGCATCGCATCATTTAGCGAAACCCACTGCAATGCATATGCCGTGTATTATGACCAGGGCGAAAAGATACATGCCGAGGAGGTTATCGCGCGCGATGAACAAGGCTATGATAAGCTTTTAAAAGCGCTCGCTCACATCGCAAACGGAAGAAAGCTACTTGCAAAGCTACCGCCCGATACTAAGTGCACATTAAATGGCGCGCAAACCCAAACTCGCCATAAGGGGGCTTTGGCCATCGCCGATGTTTCTAAGCTACTTCGCGCATGCGTGGGCGATGCATCCATACGCATAGAGGTTACGGACAGGAATGTGCCGCAAAACCAAGGCATATGGGATGGGATGGGCGAAAGATGCGAAAACCCCCATCTAAAAATAGATGCAGGGCATCTTGGCCAACTTCTCACGGGCTATGCATCCATGCATGAGCTTGAAAGTGAAAAGCACCTTGCAAGATTACATGATGACGGTGCGCTAAATGCGCTCGCATCCATCACACACAAAAGAGAATGCTTCGTTGTTGACGAATATTAGGAGGGAAGATATGAAAAGCACTCGCTCTATTTCTACGAAAAGTAGGATTGTTGCGCTCGCACTCATCATATGTGCGCTGTTTTTGGCGGCTTGCTCATCGCCCGATGTACCCGTTTCCGCGCCCACACCGGCGCCAACGCCCACGCCCGAGCCCGTGCTTGAGGTAACCACGGATGATCGCATCCGCTTCGATGACATGGTGTACACCCATCTTCATATGGAACAGCTCGCCACCGATATAGACGCGCTTACAAGGAGCATACCATTTATGCAAAGCGAAGCTGAGGCCATAGCGGCGCTTGAAATCGCTGAGGGTACACTCGAGGATGTAAACACCGTTACCGCTATTGCAAGCATACGCGCCGCACTCGATATGACCGATACCTACTATGTTGAAGAATCGATATACTGCAATGCGTATAGCCCCAATGTCACCAATGCATATATAAACTTTGTGCATACCCTTAATGACCATGGGTATGGCGATTTAGCCGATGATACGGCCATCATGATGGATGTGTCCAATGCATCCGCGTACATGCTTTTATCGATGCAGGAAGTAGCCTTGGAAGAGGAATATTTGGGCATATTGTATCTTGGCACGGTAAATATAGGCGGCGAGGATATGACTTATTCGCGCATCCGCCAGCTTGAAGGCGATGAGTGGAGCGATGCTTTAAACACTTGGAAAGGTGAATACGCTCAGCGACTGAGCGATATCTATGTTGAGCTGGTGAAAACGCGCTTAATCATGTCGCAATCGCTCGGGTATGATCATTATATCGACTTTGCGCTGGACTCTATGCACGCAAGCTACTCGCGCGATGAACTTAACCGCCTTCTCGAACGCGTGAAAAACGATGTGGCGATAAACTACGAAGGTCCATCCACCGAGGTTATTCCCATGGAGGATGCATATACTGCCGCACAAGGCATTGTAAACGGTATAAACCCATCCTATGGGCAAATATGGGCTAAAATGCGCTCGCTGGATTTAATCGATGTTTCGGTAAGCGCCACCAAGCGCGATTCGGCGTTTACCACCTATATAGCTAAGCATGAATCCCCATATCTTTTCATGAGCCTTCATGATAATGTGGACTCGTTCGGCACACTTATGCACGAGTTCGGGCATTTTGTTGATATGTGGACAAATGGCGAAAGCGCGGCCATAGACCTTGCATGGGGCGAAACGCTCGCACATGGCATGGAGGCGCTCGCGCGCAATCGCTATGCCGCAACGCTCGATACTAAGGATGCGGTTATCGCCTCGACACATGATGATATATTGCTTAGCATAGTATCACAATCCTTCTATGCCGCCGCCGAGGAAAAAATATATTCTCTTCCCATAGATGAGGTGACAACTCAGAGCATTGAGAGCATTGTGCGTGAGTTATCGCTTGAATATAACATGGCAAAAACGGATTTCGAAGCGGACTACTATTCCGAGGCATTCCTTACCGTGCCGCACTTTTTCACCATGCCGGGTTATGTGCAATGCTATGTACCTTCAGGCATGATAGCGCTTGAAATTGCATCGATGGACGAGCGAGCAGGCGCGGATGCCTTCGCCGCCTTCCTAATAAGGGAGGGCACAACATACCGCGATGCCATCGCCGCATCCGGCCTTACCGATCCATTTATGTAAGATATATTTATACGTTTTTTGTTGCGAAAATTAAAACCCTCCATTGGTTTCTTGCTTTGGGGGTTTTTTTGTTGGCGTTTTTTAACCGTCTAAATCCCCTAAAGAAGGGCGTTTTTCAAGGTTGCGTAAAAAATATTAGAAAAAAATCAAAAAAATGAAAAAATAATGTTGACAATCAGGCATCTAATACGGTATACTAACACCTGTCACTTCGAGTGGCGTGGGAGCATAGCTCAGCTGGGAGAGCATCTGCCTTACAAGCAGAGGGTCACAGGTTCGAGCCCTGTTGCTCCCACCATTGGCCCGGTAGTTCAGTTGGTTAGAACGCTAGCCTGTCACGCTAGAGGTCAGGGG
>CAYJPI010000098.1:0-7874 GCA_964372005.1 uncultured Oscillospiraceae bacterium
GTTACAAAAATATTGCGTCCAATTTGTAAATAGAAGATGTACGAATTACGTATTTTTTATGAGCAAATTAAGAAGTCTCTTTTTCGCGCAATTATCGCTACTACATTATAATAAGAAACAACCCCCCACATTTTTCATGCAGGGGGTTTTTGTTGTACTTTGGCTTGTTCTTTTCTCGTCATTCATCGATGACACACTTTTGACATTTTGCGCCGGGGTATGCAACAACCAGTGCCATCTTAACATCTTCAACATGCGCCGCGCACAGTACGTGCACATCCTTTACGCCACGGGTCTTGAGCATCCTAAAGAGCATGAGCCATTGTTGCGCGCTCTCCTCTTCGCCTACGTGCACGAGTAGCACTTCGCGGTTGCCATGTTCGTTTACACCCATGATTACGTGGAGTATCTTGCGGTATTGCTTGCCATTTTCCGAAACATCTATGGGTGCGGTGTCGATAAACAGTATCGGGTATGCGCTTGCGAGCGGTCTCATGTTCCACTGTGCGATAAGTGGGAGTAGTCGTTTTGCAAATCTCGTAGCAACCGTTTCATCAATATAGTACTCGTAAACTTCGCGCAGTCTTTCTACGAATGCATTTTCCGTTAGCGATGAAGCGTAAAGCGAAAGCACTTTATGGTCGATATGGGTTACATCGCGCTTGCGCTTACCTACTACGAGCGGCGTAAAGCTTGATTCGCGGTCCTGCGGGATCGATAGCTTTATCGCGCCATACTTGCTATACACGGTTTTAGACTTGGTTCCGTTTCGGCTGTTTGCCGTCTTAGTACGTTCACTTTTGTTGTAACCGAGGTGCTCGCACATCTCGGCTTCGAGCATCTCTTGGAGCGCCTGCCTAACGAGTGCGCCTCCGCCTTCGCGGATATCCTCCGCTGTTTGTATACCAAACTTCTCGAACAGCGACAGCGTGAGCGCTCGCGTTTTTTGTACCGACTGTTTTTCCCTATCCAGCATGTGTAAAACCCCCTTACTGTCGCATTTTGGGTGCGGGATGCGGCCTTTTCTTTTCCTGCCACAGCCCGGGGTTACACTTCGATTGTGTGCCGAAAGGTGCAGTTTTTCGGTTATGCATAGGTTGAAAAACAAACGCGCGTGTGGTAATTCACCGATTGATTATGCGCGACCGGTAAATTGTCGCTTAGGTAAACCGATGTTCCTATACGTTTACACATTTTTCACCACACAACAGAAAAACTTATCTTTTGGGATATGGCCTCACGAAAAGCAGTGTTTCCCTATCGGTGAATGTTCTGTGCCGCAACGAGGGGTGTTGTCCGGCCGATAGTTCAATCCGTAGCATTTTTGAATAATCGGTGTAACAACTTGGCCGAGCGAATGCTGTACTTCCCTTGATCTATGGGGGTGTGAAATGCAAACCTGCGGGTCCGTGCGAAAACGGCTTGAGATAGACGGCGAAATCACTGTGCATGCAATTACGGTCGTACGCATGACGGATTTCATTGAGAGTGTGCGCTTCCCCGGGGTATTTGTTCATCGCGGCACGGTAGGGATGCTTTAACATCGCCCCGATACCAATGGACGCTTACCCCTTTTACAACGGAGAGTCAGTCTATGTAAAAAGCGGTTTCCCGCAAAACATACTGTGTAAATGTTCGGAAATTGGAATCATTTGTCGTCATCTGTTTTTTTGTTACGAAAACAACATTTTCGCGACTTTCCCGAACTGTGGTCTTATTACAATTGTGACATCTAAGAACAGCATTGTCAAGCTTTTTCGGTTTATTTTCTGCATTTTTTTGCAGAATATATCGTGCATTTTATCTATCCAAATACAGTAAAATGCTCTTCATCCACAAAAAAGTGTTTGTTACAAACTCTGTCACAAAATGTCTCTTTGAGAAGAGTTCATTCGTCAAGAAACAATCTTTTACTACATCATTTGCAATAAATACACGAATGTTTTATTTATCATATTATGTAAACTTTGTATTATGCGTGCATTGCACAGACAGAGAAATGATTGTATACTGTAAACATATTTAGGTTTTTTTAAAAGGAGCATGAAACGATGGAAAAGCAACTGCAATGCCCGGTTGAAACAACGCTCACGCTAATTGGCGATAAATGGAAGGTTCTTATCTTGCGTGAACTCATGGGGGGAACCAAGCGCTTTGGTGAGCTGAAAAAATCGATCGGCTCGATCACGCAGAAGGTTTTGACATCCCAGCTTCGAGCGATGGAAACGAGCGGCCTTGTCAACCGCAAGGTATATGCCGAGGTTCCCCCTCGCGTTGAGTATAGCCTTACGGACATAGGCAGAAGCCTAAAGCCCGTCCTCGATGTAATGATGCAGTGGGGCAAATGGTATCAAGAGCGCTAGCGATACTATGTCTTTCTCGGCTTGTACGGTGTCTTTTCATCCGTCATTTCAAGAAGGTAATCGATGCTCGTATCAAAGTGCATCGCCAACGCCTTGAGCATATTTATAGGTATGTTGATTTTTCCAAGCTCATAGTCGGAATACGTGGTTTGTGCAATGCACAATTTATTCGCCATATCCTTTTGACTCAAATCTTGATCTTCTCGCAGATCACGTAATCTCTGATTCACAAACCTCACCTCAACACCATTAAACCATAGCAATTATTTTGATGTCAAAAAATAACGGAATATCCGTTATTTCGGGGCTTTCTTGGTCTCAAAGCGGTGAAATAATCATAATTTATTACAATATAAGCGAGCCTCTTCAATCACGTGCATTACCTCGATGCTGTGACCGAGCTGTTCGTAGCATGCTTGAAAATCACCTTCGTTCATTATTTTCTCAAACGCCAAAAACTGCTCTACCATACGGTTGGTGTACACATTATTGTTGTAGCTTTGAGCTTTCTTATCCAAGTACACTTCTACCTTCGGGCACTCGTTAGGCGGCCCATCTAATTTGAGGTATCCTTTGTTCCCCTGTATCGTTGCATGGCATGGCGATGTCGAATCTTTCGCTGCGATAAGCACCGCGCTGAAACCGTCATATTCGAGCAGTAGCACGCCTGATGTATCAACACCGGTATAACCGGCGTTAGGATGGTAAGACACCTTCTTAGGCGATCCTAAGAGACCAACAACCAAGTGGACGTTATATACATTGAGATCATACAGTGCGCCGCCCGAGCGCAGTGCATCGAACGAGGGTGAAACATCACCATTGAGGTATCTATCGTACCTGCTAGAGTACTGCGAAAAATTGCAGGTAACCATCTTGATATCCCCTATCTCCCCCATCCTCCTTTTCACATCCTTGAAATTGGGTAAGTAGATGGTTGTTATAGCTTCAAACAGATACAAATTATTCTTCTTTGCAAGTTTTACCAAAGATTGAGCTTCATCGAGCGTAACGGTAAATGGTTTCTCTAAGACAACATTCTTGCCTGCTTTGAGCGCGCGTTCACTAAAGCAATGGTGCAAATCGTTGGTTATGCCAATGTACACCGTATCAAAGGATTCATCCTCAAGGAACTTCTCATAGTCGGTATATACCTTTTCTATGCCGTACGCACTTGCAATGGATTGTGCCGCATCCAAACGCCGAGCGTAAATCGCGATCTTCTCTATTTTATTTATACCCACAAGTGCCGCCAGGCAATCATTCACAATCATTCCTGATCCTACAAAACCTAAACGCATAATACCACAGGAGGCCGCAAATTGCGGCCTCTACAGCGACTTGACTAAAGATACACGTAACCGATTCCGAGGGTAAATCGCATCCGTCACGGCGGAAAAAGCAAGAAATACCCGAAGCATTTCGACCAATGCGGACAAACGCAACTATAGCCGAAAACAATGTGTAAGTTTGAGTTAAGTTGCTAATCCTTTCATATTTTTTAAGCTTGGTACACTGCCTCGATTTCGGCAACATACACGTGGTGAAAATCTTTGTCGGGGTAGTTCGATAGCATTTGCTTATCGATGAAACCGTCTTCCTTCAAGTTGTCCATGTATAGCTTGCGCAGTACGATGACATACTCGGCTTCTTCATAAGCGGGCACTCCACCGACAAAAGCGGGCGTTAGGCCGGTTTCCTTCTCCTTGTCGCAATCGCGGCCGGACTTACTGCCGTACACGGAATGTGCACTTTTGTACTCTTTCTTCAAAAATACGAGTGCAAATCGCTCTTCATTTTGGATAAATTCATCGGTGTAGCGCTGTGGACGCACGAATACGAATGCTACATTCTTATTCCAAAGATGGCCAAAGCCGCCCCAGCTCGCCGTCATAGCGTTCGATTTGTTTTCATCTCCGGCACTCACAAGCATCCACTGCTTGGAAACCTTTTCGAACATGCTCGGCGAAAACTCCATGCTCGTAATATCAATCTTCTTGAATTCTTTCATTGTTTGATATCCTCCTTTATTTTTTGAATATACCAAAGGGTTTGCCCAATTTTACAAACTCGCGCCCAAATGTTGCATTTAATACATTGGCCGCACAGGCGTAAAATGATACAAGCGAAATCAGCAATTCAGCATATGCTGCTACATTATGGAAAAAATCATGTGCTATGCCGAGCGTACTCAAAGATAGGCCAAGGAACAAGAAATCTATAAGAACAAAAATTATGAAAAGCGTTTTGGTGGTTTCCATAGCGCCAATCGTCATTATCATGGTGAAGATGAAGTACCCTATATATGCAAAGCCGAGTTGGTTGATGTCCGCGGATGCAGCCATCGCCTCGCCGAATACGCCGTTTTGAATCAACCATGTGGTGCCCACCGCGAGCCAAAAGAAGCCGTATCCGCAAAAAGCGGTTGCGCCGAACACGTTGGATAATTTAGCATCGAGTGCGCCTGCATAAATCTGCGCTATGCCGCCGAGGAAGAATGCCCAAGGGAGGATTAGGGAAGTTCCCTCTGTGATCCCAAGTTTCTGCGATGCCGCAACAAGTGTTACCATAGCAAGGCCGAAAAGGCCGATTGCCGAAGGGTTTGCAACGCGAATCGCCACGCTGCCGTTCTGGGGTGTACTCATTAGTGTTTCTCCTTAGATTATGTGCTAATTTATTTTTCAGCACGGATACCACCTAAGCAATAAGGTATGGTATACTTGCATGAAAGCTACGAGAGAGTAAATGCAAAAATGGAACTTTCGATAATTGCGAGAATGCAATCCGATTTTACCACCAAGTTCGGCCTTCCGCGACAAAGCGGACTTACGCCGTCACTCGAGGGCGCGATAGTGTTTGAGCCACCATATCGCGATGAAAACGCACTTCGCGGGCTACTCGAGTATTCTCATCTTTGGTTATTGTTCGGCTTTTCCAAGGTTGAATCAAACGGGTGGTCTCCCACCGTAAAGCCGCCTAAGCTCGGCGGAAATACGCGGATGGGCGTGTTCGCGACGCGTTCACCTTTTCGCCCTAATCCCATAGGTTTGAGCGTTGTGAAGCTATTGCGCATAGAAAAGCAAGCAGGAAAGGGTAGTGTTCTCATCGTTTCCGGGTCTGACCTTATGGATACCACACCCATATACGACATTAAGCCTTATCTTCCATATGTAGACAGCCACCCCGAAGCATTAAACGGCTTTGCCGGCGCATTCACGGATTCCACCATAGAGGTAGTATTTCCGGCTGAGCTGCTCACTACCGTTCCGGAAGGCAAAAGGGCCGCTTTAATCGAGGCGCTCGCGCACGATCCGCGCCCTGCGTATCACGATGATCCATCAATGAAGTATGGCTTCGAATACGCCGGGCTGGACATACGTTTCAGTGTGCAAGATGGGGTGTTAACGGTGTATGAAACCGTCAACGTAGGCGGTAGTAAAGTGAAGTAGCGTTACCGCTATCCAAAATCTCGGCCGCATTATCCCTTCAATTTGAAGTTAGATACAAGCGAATCGAGCCTCGAAGCATGCACGGTGAGTTCTTCGCTCGCAGATGCACTCTGCTCGCTGGTGGCGGATACCGCTTGCACTTCGTTTTCGATAATCCTTAGCGAATCGGTAATCTCGGTTATGCCCTGTATCTGATCCTCGGACGACTGTGCTATCTTCGCGATCATCTCAAGCATCTGCTTGGAGTTGTTTGCCGCTTCCGTGAACGACTCGTTCGTGCTCATAGCGAGGTTAGTACCTGCCTTAACCGCATCGAGAGACTTGATTATGAGCGCGTTCGTATCTTGTGCGGCCTCGGATGAGCGCTGTGCAAGATTTCGCACTTCCTGTGCAACCACGGCAAAGCCCTGGCCTGCGCTACCTGCGCGCGATGCTTCAACAGCCGCATTCAACGCGAGTATATTCGTTTGGAAAGCTATTCCGTCGATGGTTTTGATTATCTTTCCGATGTCGTTGGATGTGTTTTGTATCTGCAAAATAGCATCCATCAACTTCTTCATCTTTTCACTGCTATCAGCCACAACATCACCGGTTTTTGCGCTTATTTCATTGGCCTCGCGCGCAAACGTCGTGTTCTCGTTAACGCGATTCAAGAGGGTATGCAGCGTTCCCGATAGCGTTTCGATGCTCATGTTCTGCTTCGCAGATCCATGCGCCGTTATCTGTGCGCCTTCGGATACATGCGCGGCGCTTATAGCAACATGCTCACTGGTGGAGCGAATATCGCGCATAGCATTGTTGATATCGGTTATGATTTTTTCAAGCGATCCCTTGATTTCTCCAAGATTTCCGACGAAGATGTTCTCATTGGAGATGCTGACATCAAAGTCGCCGTCACTCATCGAGGAGAGAAGCCTTTGTATTTCGCTAACAAGCCCGTGCAATGTGTCGGACATGGAGTTAAACCTATCCGCGAGCAATCCTATTTCATCATGGTTTTTCACCTCGATACGATTTTCAAACGAACCTCGGGAGATCTCATCTGCAACCGATACGATGTTTTTTAAGGGTGAAAGCATGTGTGTGACGATTCTAAGCATCACGAGAAGTGCAACGATCAAGCATCCTGCGGCAAGGCCGACCATCTGCCATGTGTAGCTTTCGGTGATTCTTGTCAAATCAGATGTTTCAAGCCCCGTCACCATCCACCAGTGATCATCCGCTACATGTATCGGCGAAAGCACAACCGTTTCATCGTCTACCTCAGCAATGAAGGACGCGCCAAGTTGCATTTTATCTGCCAACTCCGTTTTTGCGCCGGCATCGGAAATGATATCGCTATATGTTCTACCTATATTCGCGCTATCGCCGGAGTGCATAATATACTGCCCTCTCGAGTTTATTATCGCGGAATAGAGAGTGGGGAAGTCCTCGTTTGTGGCTTGCGCTTCCTCAAAGGCATCCGTATTTATATCCGCCGTTGCAACGCCTATAAAGTTGCCGTCCACCACAAAGGGCGTGGAAAGCGTTACGACGCTGTTCCCTTCGTACATAAACGGATCGGTAATGAATACTTTGCCCGTTTCCTTCGCCTCTGTATAATATTCCTCTTGGAAATAATCATCGGTGAAGGCAACATCGGTGCTGTTCTGCGCCGCTGCCGAAGCATTAACATATAAAGCAAATTTCTCCACGCTTACGTCAAAGGCATATGGCTCAAAGAGCACGCCGAGTCCGCTTATGAAATCATAATTTCGCACGGCCGACCACAGCGTGTTTAGGAAGTACTGTTCGGCATCGAAAGAACTTTCATCGAACATGATTCCATATACGCGGCTCTCCTCTTTTGGCATCGCCGGCGCTCCCGCACTTTGATTTTCAAGCAACTCAAGATAGCGACTATACTCCGCATTGGTATAGTCAACCAAGTCTACATTAATAATTTGCGCTTCATCTACCATCGATTGAATCATGGCAGCGTTCGCTTGCGCAGTAATATTCAGCTCGCTTTCCGCACGCTCATAAAGCGTGTTCGACATCGACCATGTACTCATCAATATCA
>CAYJPI010000099.1:0-7829 GCA_964372005.1 uncultured Oscillospiraceae bacterium
TTTCCACAAGCTCATCGATGGTTTTCCGCGATGTCTTGAAGTTGTGGGCGAGAATGGGGTAGTCGATTTGATCCCGAATACTCTCACGAATCTCCTGTACACTACTACTTTTTCTTTCAGTCGGTCTATCCGATGACGGACTGACGGAAGGAATGACGTTAGTAGAGGGGGACACACTTGCTTGCGCATTCTCTTTACTTGCTTGTTTAGTTATTTCTGAATCCTTAATTACTCTATCTTTATTTATTTCCCTCGCCGCGCCCTCTATTGGCATTTCCCTCGAAGGGGGATGACACGGTGGAGATGGCGGTGTAGGTTCGATAAAAGAATCCCCTTTTGTGGGTGTCTTAGCGTAGTTTTGAGTGATGGGAGCGAGGGTTTCTTTTGAAGGGGGCGCACCTTCTTCGATGGTTGGAACACTGTCTCTGTCCTCCGGCTGCACCGGTATCTCGCGCACAACATACTCCGTTCCTTTAAGTTGCCCTCGCTCGTTACGCACTCGATAACGAACAACATAGCCCGCTTTTTCAAGCTCACGGATGCCGGATCGTATCGCATCGATGCTTTCAAGGTTCTGTGTCGCAAGGCCGGCAAGCGTGTAGTTCCAAGATTCGGGCAACGAGAGCATAAAGGAAAGCAATCCTTTCGCCTTGAGCGAGATTGTCTTATCCCTCAGATGTACGTTAGACATGATTGTGTAGTTCGTTTTCTTCTCTATTCTAAAGACTGCCATATGGTTTCTCCTTTGTTTTGAAATGTAAAAAAGGGCACTTCGCGCGGTTGCGCAAAGTGCCCTTGAGGTTGATTCTATTATGTTGTTTGTGGTTGAAAATATATTATAATTGCGTGTGAGATTTTGAGGTCATAGTGTCCAACTTGCCTTGTGAAATCAAAAACTCGCACCCATTAGACGCGAGATAGTGCTAATACATGTTAGATTAGTGCTCATTTAGTATATAATATCGAATTGCATCTACGTCACGGTTCACGCCGCGAACGGAACCTTTCGCATTTTAGGTAGCAAAAAACCCAGACAACGTCTGGGTTTTTTGTGTCCTGCATCTATTTTGTCAACAAGACTTGGCGGAGAAGGAGGGATTCGAACCCTCGCGCCAGTTACCCCAGCCTACTCCCTTAGCAGGGGAGCCCCTTACAGCCTCTTGGGTACTTCTCCAAATATGATGTTTGGCGGAGAGAGAGGGATTCGAACCCCCGGTGCCTTGCAGCATCACCGGTTTTCAAGACCGGCTCCATAAACCACTCGGACATCTCTCCAAAAGAGTGCTTATGTATTATAGCAAGTAAAGATGGCATATGTCAAGATATGTGAGAGTATTTTTTTTATTTTTTTTGAATGTATCAACATTCAAGTAATAAATGGGGGAGAGTAGGGGGGCGAAAGAAGCTATATACAGGCAAAAACGGATTAATCGCTACATGAATTGCTATAGTAATTACTACTAATTAAAAAAGTTAGCGCACGGAGTATTGGGTGATGTTTCACATTGTCATTTCAATTTATTTTGAAATGTAATTAACTGAGAATAGTATAAGTTTACAATATTCTTGCCTTAACACTTGCTCAAATCCATTTTTTGCGGTAAACTATACAAGGGACAGAATGCAAAAAGGACGGGCGGTGAGTGCATTGATACAGATGTTTCGCACGGTGGAAGGGAAACTAAGCGAATTAACAACATTTGAAGATGGCGCATGGGTGCATTTGACGGATCCCGAAGAGGAAGAAATTCGCTTCGTTTGCGCGCGTCTTGGCATAGAAGAAGATTATCTGCGCGCCGCACTTGACGAAGAAGAGAGCCCGCGCATTGAATCGGACGAAGGACAGACTCTTCTTGTGGTGGACATGCCGGTTGTGGAACCGGAGGGGAGAACATTCCTATACAATACCATTCCGCTCGGAATAGTTTACTTCGAACGTGGGATTGTAACGGTTTGCCTGCGTGAAAGTTCTATATTGGATAATTTTATGGAAGGGCGTGTGCGCGGCTTTTCCCCTGCGAAGAAAACGAGGTTCATACTACAATTGCTTTATCGCAATGCTTCGAGATTTTTGCAGTACTTGAAACAAATTGACAAGGCATCGGTATTACTGGAAAATGAGTTGCATAAATCGATGAAGAATCGTGAACTCATTCAGATGCTGAAACTCGAAAAATCACTCGTATACTTCTCCACATCCCTTCGAGCGAATGAAGTGGTGATGGACAAGCTCCTTAAAACCGATTATGTGCGCAAATTCCCGGAAGATACGGAACTACTTGAGGATGTTATTATCGAGAACAAGCAGGCGATCGAAATGTGTAACATCTACCGCGACATATTATCGGGGACGATGGATGCGTTTGCGTCCATAATATCCAACAACTTGAACATCGTGATGAAGCTTTTGGCCACGCTCACGATAGTTCTATCCATACCAACAATCGTGGCGAGCCTGTTCGGCATGAATACCGGTGGGCCGTGGGAGGGAAACCCCATGGGATTCTGGTACGCGCTTGGAATAGCGGTGGCAGTTACATTGGCCGTTGTTGTGGTTCTTTGGCGCAAGAAAATGTTCTAACGGAAGGTTAACTTAGGAAATGAAGCAATACTATTCGGTAAAAGGTGGAAATAAGCTCAAAGGTGTAGTAACTATAAGCGGCGCAAAGAATGCGGCTGTTGCTATTATACCGGCGGCGATATTAGCAGGAGAAAAGTGCACACTTGAAAACCTGCCTGACATTGAGGATGTGCACACATTAAAGCATATATTGCGCAGGATGGGCGCGGATGTAAACTTTATGTCCGATGGCATAATGGAAATCGACCCATCAAACATAAACAGCTTTTCCGTTACATTTGACATGGTGAGCTCGCTTAGAGCATCCTATTACCTGCTAGGCGCTATGCTTGGCCGCTACGGCGATGTTGAACTTTCACTACCCGGCGGTTGCGTGATAGGGCAAAGACCGATAGATCAACACCTGAAGGGGATGAGGGCGCTCGGTGCATCCATAGATATTGTGGGCGGTGTTGTAAAGGCAAAGGCCACAAAGTTAGTGGGTGCGGATATCTATTTTGATGTGGTTAGCGTTGGTGCTACCATCAATGTTATGCTGGCGGCGGTGTGTGCCGAAGGCGTTACAATCCTTTCAAATGCTGCGAAAGAACCACATGTCGTAGATGTTGCGAATTTCCTGAATATGATGGGGGCGCGTGTTAAGGGCGCCGGTACGGATGTCATACGCATTACGGGAGTTAAGAAGCTGCACGGCTGTAACTACGCAATCATTCCCGACCAAATTGAGGCCGGTACATACATGATAGCCGCGGCTGCTACAGGCGGCGATGTGGTGATCAAAAACATTATCCCCACACATCTTGAAGCTGTAAGCGCGAAACTGATGGAATCGGGGGCGAAAGTTATAGAAGGGGATGACGGGCGCGATTTTTACCTGCATGTGGTGGGTTCGCCCGAACGCATTAGAGGCGTAAACATAAAAACGCTTCCATATCCGGGATTTCCCACCGACTTACAACAACCTATGATGGCATACTTAACTATGGCAAAAGGCCAGAGCATCATTATGGAAAACATATTCGAGGATCGCTTCAATCATGTGGGCGAACTGCAACGTATGGGTGCAAGCATACTCGTTAGTGGGCCACTCGCCATGATACAAGGGGTTGATCGTCTCTTCGGAGCCCCCCTATGCGCTACGGACCTTCGCGCAGGTGCCGCACTGATAGTGGCGGGACTTATGGCAGAGGGCACGAGCGAGGTGCACAATATCGAATTTATCGACCGTGGATACGAACATCTGCACAAAAAACTACAAGCACTCGGTGCCGACATTCAAAGGTTGGAATGCCCGGAGAGAAGGCATCTGACACAGCCGGACAAGGAGGACTCCGAAAGTTGAATGTGAAAAAGATGCTTCTTAGTATCGTTGCCGGTGCAGTGGGCGCATTATCGATGTTTTTTGTTCCGTTTTTGTTTGTGATTCCGGCGTTTATCGTTTTTTTGGGGATGTACTCGGTAGCGAATATAATCGCAAGCTGTGCATCCGCAGCTGTAGTTGCATACCTTGTTGGTGGAACTTCGGCTCTCCTTATTCTTATTCCGCTTATGTTACCGGTGATTGCGCTGGTTATCTGCATGAAGATGAAGGTTGCATGGTTTGAAACGGCCATGATCGCGTGCGTTGCCGTGACAGCAGGTATGTATATACTTATAACGGGCCCGGACATTATAGCGGGCCGCGATGCGTTTTATTCCGTTAGGGAGATGTTCGAGATGATGTCGGTGAGCATGTCTGAGCAGCTATCGATCCTGCCCGAAGCGATGCGTATGGGCTTTGACGAGGAGAATCTCGAGGAGGCGATGGCTATTATCTCGGCACAATTGCCCATAGTTTTACCATCGGTGATATGCATCATCGGCGCTATAGGCGGATTTGTCAACTTCGTTATCGCAAAATCACTTTGCAAGAAAAATTCATTAAATATTCGTCCCATGGCTGTATTTTCAAAGTGGCGCATACCGCGAAGCTTTGTTTTCGGCCTTCTAACGATTTGGGGTGGAATTTTGCTGCTATCGTTTACACAGTTTGCCGCGATGGATGCCGTTCTTCCTATTGTAGGGGTAGTAACATGTGTTCCATTCTCGATACAGGGGTTATCAATTTATGTATTTTTAATGAAGCGCAGGCGAAACCTATTGAGTGTTTGGATTCTCGTTGGCGCAATGGTATTGTTCCCGGTTGCATTCGTACCATATGCGATACTGATGCTGGTGATGTTTGGCATCGTAGAACAGGTTTTCCATATCAGAAGGCGCGTGGAAGATAGAGAGCGCGCATAAAAAAGCGATAAGGGGATGAGGCGAAAATTATGAAAAAATCGTATTCATTTTTCCTGCTTCCTATAGGCATCTCGATGATGCTTGTTTCATGCACATTGTTTTTCTACAATGTATATGCGGCACTCGCGGGGATAATTCTAACGCTGGTGTGCGTGTTTGCATCACTCGGGGTTATACGAAAAAAGGAAAATGAAGAGCGCGTTTATGCCGATGCAATCTTTCATGCAAATGAAGCGGCGGCCGGCAAACTTATTAATGCGGTACAGATTCCCTGCATGCTACTCGGTACGAATGGGCGAATTGTGTGGAGAAACAGCGCCATGCAAACGCTTTTTGACGGAGCGGATGCAAAACGGCTTCCCGATGCATGCATGAAAACAAGCGCTACATCCCTGATGGAGTTTGCCGGCGGGCAATACCAAATCAGAAATATGCCCGTGGAACGTTCCGAAGGTAGCCGCGAACTGATATTCCAGTATTGGACGGATCGCACGGAAACAGAACATTATAAGCGCCTATATGAAGAGCAAATGCCACAGGTGGCTTTTTTGT
The DNA here is from genome assembly GCA_964372005.1 of uncultured Oscillospiraceae bacterium. Classification (GTDB taxonomy): domain Bacteria; phylum Bacillota; class Clostridia; order Christensenellales; family CAG-138; genus CAYPKG01. The sequence goes on from CAYJPI010000099.1 coordinate 5,417, forward strand.
TCGTTGATAATTATGAGGAGCTTGCCGCGGATATACAATTCCACCGAAGTAGCGTTTTAACCGAGGTTGAAAGGCTTGTGTCGGAGCTTGTAGCAAAGATAGATGGCATATATCGTAGATATGAAAGCGGTAGATTCCTATTGGTTTTCGAAGCAAAACACCTTGAAACACTAGAGAAGGAACGCTTTGCGATACTCGAGGAGGCACATAGGCTCATAACGGGTACAGATCAGCATGTTACACTATCGATTGCTGTAGGAGCGGCGAACCGCCTTCGTATGTCCGATGCGGATGCAAGGCAAGCGATGGAGCTTGCGCTTGGGCGTGGCGGTGATCAGGCGGTGGTTAAACGCGGCATCAACTACAAATTTTATGGTGGCAGAAGGCAGGTTGAGGCAAGGCAATCACGCGTGAAAGCACGCTTGTTCGCCAAAGCGTTACGCCAGCTTATGGAAAACTCTACAGATGTTTTCGTTATGGGACATAAAATACCCGATATGGATTGCCTTGGTGCGGCGGTTGGCATAGTATGCCTTGCAAGGAGAATGGGCATTCCCGCACATATTGTCCTTGAAGGGGAAAACCCCAGCATTGAACAGGCTTTATCGGAAATGAAGAAGAATAAAATCTTCGACGGGGTGTTTATATCTCCTGAGGTAGCAAAAAGCCAATTTCGCATGACATCGGTGCTTGTGATAGTGGATACGCAAAGGCCAAACACCACGATATCGCCGGATCTTCTTTCAAAGGCGACCAAGCTTGTGCTCATAGACCATCATAGGCGCAGTCCGGATTATATCGATAATGCGACCCTCAATTACTTAGAGTCGCGCGCATCGTCCACATGTGAGATGGTGACGGAGACGATACAATATTTCGATGAAAATATTAAGCCGACGGCATTTGAATGCAGTGTGCTCCTAGCTGGAATCACCGTGGATACCAAGCATTTTGCCTTTAATGTGGGGGCGAGAACATTCGAAGCGGCGGGGTATCTGCGCAAGAATGGCGCTGATATCGGTATGGTTAAGATGATGTTCCGCGACGATCTTGAAACTTATGCCGCAAGAGTTGATGTAGTTAGAAAGGCCATTTTGCTAGAAAATGGAGTTGCAATTGCAACGCATGAATCGGAAAAGGGCAATGTAAACCTAATTTGCGCGCAGGCCGCGGACGAGCTTATAGGTATACGTGGCATAGAAGCGGCATTTGTGCTTGGCCAAGTGAGTGATTATATTTCCGTAAGCGGAAGGTCGCTTGGGCAGATCAATGTGCAGGTAATATTAGAAAAAATCGGCGGCGGCGGGCATCTAACAATGGCAGGCGCTCAGCTATATGGATTAAACATGCCCGATGCGATTATTTCCGTTAAGGAAGCGATAAGAAAATACTTTGAAGAGAACGAAGGAAATCAATGATTTCCTTAGATTTAGGAGGAAGAGACTATGAAGGTACTATTGGAACAAGATGTAAAGGGCACAGGCACTAAGGGGCAAATCGTAGATGTGTCGGATGGATATGCGCGCAACTTCTTGCTACCGCGCAAGCTCGCAACACCTGCGGATGCCGCAAGCATAAATGCGGCGAACATAAAGAAGTCTGCCGCGCAGCATAAGAAGTTTCAAGCGGGCGTGGAAGCACGTGAGGAAGCAAAGCGCCTTACGGGTATCAAGGTGACGGTGCTTTCGAAGGTAGGCGAGGGCGGAAAGCTTTTCGGGGCAATCACATCGAAGGAAATCGCCGCGGCGCTTGAAAAACAACATGGAACAAAAATTGATAAAAAGAAGATCGTGCTTGCAGACCCAATAAAGACCCTCGGAAGCCAAGAAGTAACCGTGAAGCTATATGAGGGAGTGAGCGCGAAGTTCACCGTTGAAGTGGCTGAACAAAAATAGCATAAAATTCACCGTGATGAACCAAACTAAGTTTGCTCGATACCCATAAACGAGATCGCTCGAAAATTTTGCGATTGTGTATTGGGGCGGGTAAAACATGAAGGAGGTATCGGTGAATGAATAGCAAATGTGGAAAGCAGACTATCGGATGCGAGGTGACGAGCTGTCGTCATAATGCGATGGGTTGTGAGTGTGACTTGACGCGCATCGAAGTGAGACCCGCGATGGGTAACACATCCGGTGATCCGTGCGAAAGTCAATGTGCATCCTATAAGGTAAAGTAAAAAAGCAAAAAAGTGGCCTAGGCCACTTTTTTATTGTAATAAAATGTTCTACTTAGTGGATGCTGTGGACATAACACGTGTTCACACCATATAAAACTTATTCCGAAGGTAAAACCACGCAAGATGTTTTAGTAAGGCAGATATCCTGCCCGGCAATATGCTCGTTGAAGCAGGCCTCGAGCCTTTGCTCAACTATCTCGCAACCTTCCGGCGTTGCTTCTGCAAGAAGCATTA
>CAYJPI010000100.1:0-743 GCA_964372005.1 uncultured Oscillospiraceae bacterium
ACGTATGCCCAAGTATCTGGCTAACGGTGTAGAAGTCACCCGTGAGCTCATGCATATTGGTCGCCGCAGTGTGCCGAAGGTCGTGAAAACGGATATGCGGCATCTCAAGTTTCTTTATGAGCAGGCCGAAATTAGCTGACACTGTGTCGCGCCTGCTTCCAAAGGCGATTAAACCTGTCGGCTGTTGGGCGCATATGAAACGCAAGTTTACCGATGCGATTAAATCTTTGCCAAAGAAGATACACTATTTTTTTAAATCAATTTCAAGTATTTGAAATTGCAAAAGGATAATAGTATTGCTGATTCACAATAAGGGAACAGAAAGTATGTGAATCAGCATACAGAAGCAAAGTCCGGTGCGAGTGGGGCTTAGATATTGCGATCAATGATTATGGTGGTCATAGCCAATAGCGATGACATAGCACATTGATGAAATGTCGAATTTCTAAGAAAATTCGACGGATATTGAAGGCGATTGCAACAAAAAAGAGCTTAGCCCTGAAGAACGACAACAGATCCTGCGAATCCATCCATTAGATGCGCGCCAAGGGATTCTCCGCGAAGACTCGCCTTGCTTGCGCTTCGCGCGGCGCGCATTACTCGTCACTCAGTTCACAATCGGCGCACTATTTCGCTACCGCTCATATTGCTTGTTGTTCACTGGGCTTCCGATTCGTTTCATCCCGCACAGCGGGCGCTCATCTACGCCCTACCCGGCCGGGGAAAACAGTTCACCGGACTGT
>CAYJPI010000100.1:843-7806 GCA_964372005.1 uncultured Oscillospiraceae bacterium
TTTCTTTTCCCGGCTTAAGGTGGTGTTTGTGCCATAGGCCAAACGCATCATCATTGTTGAAATACTCGAAATCTATGATTTCGGGTGCGAATCCCTCCATTAGATGCGCGCCAAGGGATTCTCCGCGAAGCTTCGCGTGTCTTGTGCTTCGCACTGCGCCACTATGCTCACCATCGCTACCCGGCCGGGGAAAACAGTTCACCGGACTGTTTTCTTTTCCCGGCTTAAGGTGGTGTTTGTGCCATAGGCCAAACGCATCATCATTATTGAAATACTCGAAATCTATGATTTCGGGTGCGAATCCCTCCATTAGATGCGCACAAAAAGAAGAAGGTACTACCTTCGGTAGTACCTTCTTCTTTTGGCGCGCTCCAAGGGATTCGAACCCCTGACCTTCTGGTCCGTAGCCAGACGCTCTATCCAGCTGAGCTAGGAGCGCATGTCACTTGTGGCGACTTAGATAATTATAGCGGTTGTTTGATGTATTGTCAACACAATTTGATAATTTTTTTACGAGAAATATTAAAAAGGTGAAGACGCCCAACAATCAATGCCATTTATACGCCAAAGTGACACATAAAATGTATGGTTGAATTGCCTAGAATTGTGGATTATGCCAACATCATGCGATTATTTATCGGCAACCTCGCGTATCACGTCGATGATCGACCCATCGCGGTATGTAACAACGCCCACTATCTTGTCCGTATACTTTATCGGCTCGGCAACGCCTGTTGTCCTCTGTGCACGCTTTTTTAGTTCTTCCGCCTCTACAACATCAATGCCGAAATTAATTAGCTTTTCTTTGAGCTTAGGCCGCCTGGGGTTTACAGCCACGCCTTGCTCGGTAACAATTACATCAACGGTCTTGCCGGGTGTGACGATGGTGTTAACGCGGTCAACCACCGTCGGGATGCGCCCTCTACACAGCGGGCACACAATTATAGATACGCTTGCTCCTGCCGCGGTGTCGCAATGTCCGCCGATTGCACCACGTATCACGCCGTCTGAACCGGTCAAAACATTCACATTGAAATCAACATCAACCTCGAGTGCTGATAGAACTACGACATCAAGCTGATTGACGGCCGTTCCCTCATTCCCCGGGCTTGCATAATATGATGCCGATATCTGCTGGTGGAAACGGTTGGTTTTTAGAGATTCGGCCGCGGTGATGTCAAAGCTCTGCACATCGAGCAATCGACGTATCAACCCCTTTTCGAATAGCTCAACCATCGAACCCGTGATGCCGCCGAGTGCAAACGATGCCTTTATGCCCTTGCGCACCATCTTTTCCTCGAGGAAGCGCGTTACGGCCAGGGAAGCACCGCCCGTGCCCATCTGGATGGAGAAGCCGTCCGCGAGCCTGCCGCTCGCCTCTATAACCTCCGTGGCGCGCTCGGCTATGATGAGCTCCTTGGGGTTCCTTGTAAAGCGCGTAGCGCCACTCATGATGCCTTTGGGATCGCCGATGCAATCAACCTCCACAACATAATCAACATCGCTTTGAGGGATGCCAAAGGGTGTGTTTGGGAAGGGGACGAGATTATCTGTGATGATTACAACCTTCTTCGCGTATTGCGCATCACATTTTGCATAACCCATAGCGCCACATGTTACGCCATTGTCATGCTCGCGCGAGTATCCGTTTGCATTGCCGAACGGGTCGCATGATGGTGCACCGAGGAAGGCCACATCGATCTTCACCTGCCCTGTTTCTATGGCATAGGCACGCCCTCCGTGGCTCCTGAAAATTACAGGATACTCCATAAGCCCCTTTGAAACCGCCTCGGCAAGTTCGCCCCTTAGCCCGCTCGTTTCGATGCGCTTAACAACACCGTTTTTTATATGCTCGATGAGTGGTGCATGTATATCGATCAATGAGCTTGGAGTGAGCGTTAAATCCTTGATTCCCATCTTTGCGATGACATCCATAACCATGTTGAGAACAAAATCACCATTTCTGAAATGATGGTGGAAGCTTACCGTCATGCCATCCTTTAGGCCTACCCTTTTCACCGCTTCTTCGATGCTTTTTAGAACCTTTTCGGAGTGCTTGCACCTATTTAGCATAACGGTATGGTCTTTGCGTGCGTGGTCATCGGTGTAAATATCTTTAACACCGGATATTTCTTCAATGTGCGGAATCTTAGAAATGTCTATATTACTCATGTGTAGCCTCCTTTGTTAAAACACCGGATGCCTTTGCAATAGCGAGCACGCGCTTTGCCCTTTCAACCACGGGCTTATCTATCATTTTGCCGTTTAAGGCGACTACGCCGCTTCCCCTGGCGTTGGCTTCCTCTATGGCCTCCATGATGTCAAGAGCCTTTTGCACTTCGCTGTCAGTCGGCGTGTACACATTATGCACGGGTTTGATTTGGCGCGGGTTGATTACCGATTTGCCGTCAAAGCCGAGCTGTTTTATAAGCTTAACCTCCTCGATAAAGCCCTCCTCATTGTTTACATCGGAGTAGACCGTATCGATGGCAACTATCCCTGCCACGCGCGCCGCCAAGAGCACCATGCTCCTTCCGAAGTATAGCTCTATTCCCTCTTTAGATCGGGTTGTTTTAAGATCGGTTACATAATCCTCCGCACCGATGGCGATGCCTACAAGCCGCTTACTCGATATGGCGATTTCCTTCGCGTTTAGTACACCGAGTGCGCTCTCTATGGCGGCCATCATCTTAATTGTGCCGACCTCTAAACCGATTTCCTTCTCAATTCGCTCAATCTCGCGCTCGCATTCGCGCACATCTTCGGCTGTTTCGGTTTTAGGCAAGCGTATTACATCGGGCTTTGCGCGTACCATCGCCTCCAAGTCCTGTATGCCGAGGCCGGAGGATAAATCATTTATCCTCACCACGGTTTCCTTGCTCCCATAATCTATGGTTGTAAGCGCCTCATAAACAAGCGATCTTGCACTGTCCTTCTCGGTTATGGCAACGGAGTCCTCCAAGTCAAACATAATACAATCGCTGCCGTAAATGTACGCATCACTTAGCATGCTTGGATTGTTGCCGGGAACATACAACATGGTTCGCCTTAATCTATCCGTCATTTTTACCTCCCCATTCGTAGGCCGTGCTGTCGCATGCGCGATAGATGGCTGTTCGCACTCGCGCACGTATCGTACAGTCTAAAGCGCCCTTATCCACCGCCTTAACGTCCACAGAGTCTATGCCCATTTCTTCGATTGTTTGCGTGATTACTTTTCGAATTGCATCACCGAATTGTTTCTCGACCGAACTTTTAAGGTCGATACAAATACCGTCCCCTTCGCTTTTGTCCACCGTGATCATGATATCACTCGATTCCATTGTTCCTGATACTGCGACATGTTGAATTTTCATTTTGATTGTCCTCTTTTCTTATTGTGGCAAGATATAAAGTCCAATGCTCGTGTATATATAATAACACTCTATTTGGAAAAAGAAAATAATTTTCTTGCCTTTTGTTGATACTTTGTATATTTGAAGTATAATATTTTCATAAGCAACAGTAGTATCGGAGGTTGGCGGATGAATTCACAATACACCATTAGGGAAGGGCATGCATTAAGCGAGCGCCATCTACGAAGATTGGTGAACTTCCTTCACGAGCAAGGGCTCAAGTATGATGAACCGATAGACTATACCGTGATACTTGAGGAAAATGACGGAAGGATAATCGGCACGGGTTCGTGCGCAAGGAATGTGATGAAATGCGTGGCGATCCGTGAAGAATATCAAGGCCTCGGATTGATGGCGAGCATAGTGACGAAGCTTCTCACGCACATGGCACTCAATAATGTGAAGCATGCATTTGTATACACGAAGCCCAAGAACATGCGCGTGTTTGCGGACATGCAATTTTACCCTATAATTCAGACGGATGAAATATTGTTGATGGAAAATAAGAAGAATGGTATCTGTGATTATGTAGATAGCTTGAAGGATGAAAGCGCAAAATACACACAGGATGCTTCCATTCGCCGCATTGGAGCGATTATTGCAAACTGTAACCCATTTACAAAGGGACATCAATATCTTATGCAATATGCCGCTACAAAATGCGATTGCCTGCATATATTCGTTTTATCGGAGGAAAATGGTATGTTCAGCTCGGGTGAGCGGTTTGAGATGGTTCGCGCGGGAACTATGCACCTTGAGAATGTAATACTGCATAGTACATCCGAGTACTTGGTGTCGCCGGCGACATTCCCAACATACTTCATCAAGGATGATAAACAGGCCGAGATGGCAAACTACGCCTTGGACATTGCAATTTTCCAAGACATTATTGCGAAGGAATTAGGGATAAATGTGCGCTTTGTTGGGACAGAGCCATATTGTGCGGTTACAAAACAGTACAATGAGGCGATGAAAAAAAGCTTTAACTATATCAAAGTTGTAGAGATTCCGCGCTTTGAGGTTGATGGGGTGGCGGTTAGCGCATCCGCCGTAAGAAAGTTGATTGATGAGCGCTGTTGGGATGCGCTTGAAACATTGCTACCGCAAACGACACTCGATATAATTAAAATGAGCGTTAACGGTATGCGTAGCATGCCCCCCTCCGGAAGAATGTAGTGCTTGCTACAATCTATGCTCACGCAATAAGTTTTTTATCGTGTTTTTCTTTGAGCGTCAGTATCGCTATAACAACTATCGTAATTATGCTAATGATTTGCGATGTAGAAATGCCGAAGTATACGCCGCGCAGGGCATCGCCACGCAGAAACTCCAAACTAAAGCGCATAATAGCGTACGACACAAGGTAGATTTGTAGCAAAGCGTCGCGTGTTTTACTATTCTTGCCAAGTTTGAGGAGAACAAGGAAAAGTACTATGTTCAAAATCGCTTCCACCGCCTGGACGGGAAAGCGCGAAACGCCGTTTGCATCCGTGATTCTTGAATATTGATATACTATGCCCGGTGTGCACTCCACGCCATAACAGCACCCTGATAATAGGCAACCTATGCGAGCTATGCCATGAAACAATGGTATGGCAGGAACTGCATGGCGCATAAACAAGCGCCTGTCGAGTTTGGCGGTTTTCTTTAATGCGATATGGCTTGCGAGCAGGCCGCCAAAGAGCCCACCATAGAAAACCGATCCACCGAAAATTAAGTAAATTCGCGAGAAAAATGCTGATAAACTGTCAATTTCGTGGAGATTCTCCATCGTATAAATCACGAGCTCATAATTCGTAATGGCGTAAACTATGTGGCCGCCCAATACTACACCGATGCCTGCAAAAAGAAAAACTTGAATTGCGAGATTTTCGTCAAAGCCATGTCGCCTTGCCGCTCTAATGATATATAGGCCAACAACAAATACGCCGACCAGTGCCATTATTTGATATACGGAAATTACTGCCGCAAAAATTTGAATATCGGGAATCATTCTTCCTCCGTAAAATTAAGTTGAGTATTAATATAACAAAAAAGGTATGCCTACAATAAATAGTGCATACCTTTTTTTCTCTTAAAATATGCGCAGATCTGCAAGTTTTACAGAAGACCTGCTGCGCCGAGTGATGCAACTGCGCAAATTGCACAAACCACACCGATAGCGCCAAAAACGGTGCCGATAATGCCAAGCACTAAACCTGCAGTAGCCATCCCCATACCTTCGCCTGTAACCGCGGCCTGTTTTTTCGCCTTAAGTCCAAAAACAATACCGAGAATAGCCAAAATGAAAGTAACATACTGTACTACGGGGATAAATCCTCCAACAATACCCAAAATACCGCACGCCAAAGCTGCCATTGCCATAACTTTTCACAACCTTTCTGTTTTTTATCATACCCTTTGTTATTATAACATATATGGCATAAATTTGTCAACATTCGACATATTATTCGTGCCATATAGATGTTCAACGCCTTTGCTGCAAAACTGATTTACCTTGAATCTTGACTATATCCATATTATACATATGCTACAATTCTATGTAAATGTGCCATTCGGCACATTTTAGCCCATAAGGTTGTAAAACAGCATTTATCGTTTTCCTTGCATCCGTATATCCTGCGTGGTATAATTATTCTATAATATTGCATAATGCAATTGCAGACTTAAAGTATTATAATAAACTTGAACGGAGTGTTTCGATGATAGGTGTATTTGCCAACGGTGTAGGCATATTAATAGGTGCCCTAATAGGAGTGTTTTTTAATAAGCATATCAAGGAAAATGTTACATCTTTGATGATTAGCGCACTTGCATTATGTTCGGGCTTGATGGGCGTTGAAATGGCGCTTGATGGCGGTAGCTTCCTTGTGTTGATTATAGTGGCGGCGATGGGTGCATGGATAGGTGAACTATTGCGTATTGAGCAAGGCATGAAAAGGGTGGGTGACAAGGTGCAAGACTTTTTACTCAAGGGTAAAACCGTTGAAAGCGCACAGAAGCCCAGCATATCTATGGCATTTGTAACTTCAACCATGCTGTTTTGCGTAGGGCCGATGGCAATACTCGGCTCCCTAAGCGCCGGCCTTGAGGGCGACCTTTCTACGCTATTTTTCAAAACGGGATTAGATACTGTCGCAGGCATTGCATACGGAGCGGCGCTTGGCCCCGGGGTGCTCTTATCGTCGATATGCGTAATAATATATCAAGGTTTGCTGTTCTTGGGCGCATCGCTACTTGCGCCGATCTTAAGCCCCGAAGTGATTGCGGAAATCACAAAAGCAGGAGGAGTTTTGCTTGTAGCGTTAAGCATTAAAGTGATGGGGATAAAGGAAATTGCTGTTGCCAACTTACTTCCCGCGCTATTTTTACCATTGATTATATTGCCATTGCTAACATATTTAGGCCTTGCTTAGCACATCGATTATTAGGTTATTGCATATGCTTGCCGAGTGTGTTATAATACTTCGGTAACCTAATGTGTCTCCGTAGCTCAGTGGATAGAGCATTCGCCTCCTAAGCGAAGGGTCGGACGTTCAAATCGTCTCGGGGACGCCAGAAAAGTGGG
>CAYJPI010000101.1:0-7797 GCA_964372005.1 uncultured Oscillospiraceae bacterium
CTTACCGGCACCGTTCTCGCCCAAGAGGGTATGAACCTCTCCACGTTTGACAGAAAAATTAACATTTCGATTGGCGCATACACTTCCAAAGCGTTTGGTTATGTTTTCCATGCGCAAGATATCTTCCACAGGTAAAGCACCCCCTTTAAATTACAGCAATGTGTATTGCATATTCAATTGATATGGCTTATGAATTGTTACCGTAATCGGTTGTACCGAATACGGTAACGTAATATGTGCTAAATTAATTGTAGAACTAAAAATTTTATGTGGTTAAACGAGATAGAGCATTAAGCTCCGCAACATTTTTTGTATTTCTTTCCGCTACCGCAAGTGCAAGGGTTACGGCCGGGTGTTTGCTCCTTTACAAAAACGCTCGCTGCGCGGAATTCCTTGGTGATCTCCTGGCGTCTTTCAAGCGTGAGGATGGGTTCCCATTCTTCAAGATTGTAGAGCCAATCGGCCTTTGCATCGAGCATGTTGTAGTAAAGCTTTTCAAAGTCGATCTTCAAGGAAACCTTGCTGTTGGGCTTAAGCTTTTCAAGGTCGATTTCCTTTTCAAGGCTCGTGTTGATTCCGTCCAAGAACCCGATGAAGGTGGTATTATCCATGTCGAAGGTGGTAGCGAGAGCCGCAAGGGTACCTTCATACAAATGCGTGTAATTTGCAAGTATCTTCTTGTAGTTGTCCGTCTCGGCGGAGAAATATGTCTCCCAGAACTCCTTATGTGTTGCGGGGTCACGCTCCATGCGTGCAATGTCGTTCCATTGGCTGAATAAACTCATTTTTCTCTCTCCTTGTGTTTTGTTTTCATTATATATACCAAATAACATCTATTCAAGTGTTCACGCGCGAAGTTGAAAATCAAAACTTCGCTCGATAAAGCTTGTTTACACGCTATTTATTATAGATTTATGCCCATATTCCACTTCTGCAAGGTATCTTTGATGCTGTAGTTCCACATCAAAATCGCATCCTCGCCCGTATCGGTGTAGTAACCTTTTCGTAAACCGGCATGGTCAAAATCGAGCTTCTCATAAAGCGTTTGAGCGCCTATATTGCTCGTCCTAACCTCCAACGTCATCGATTTCGCGCCTAGAAAGGCGGCGCTTTGCATGCTTCTTAGCATGATGATATTGGCTAAACCGCGCCTTCTGTATGCAGGAAGAACTGCGACATTGGTGATGTGCGCTTCGTCAAAAACCACCCACATGCCTGCATAAGCGATCACTTCGTTCTCATATTCGAGAACATGATAGTGTGCGGCCTTATTGCGAAGTTCGCCACGTAGCATTCCCTGTGTCCACGGGGATCGAAAGCAAAGCTTTTCGATCATGGCCACAGCTTCGATATCGCCCTTTCGCATAGGTCTAAAAAGTATCCCTTCCATCATGAGCCGCCTTTCGCCTGTTGATGCACGGCCCACATGCGTTCCGCTTGTGACGGGCGCAGATATAGAGGCGCGACTTCTCTTGGTAGATCATCGAGTGAACAATCGGCGGTGGCTTGAAGCAATGCGCCGGCACTCGGGTTGTTGTAATGGGCAGGCACAAAAATGGGGGAGGTAGAAAGCCCTTCAATTCGCGCTTTGTATGCCGCCGCCCCATCTCCTACGAATAGGGTGGAAGGGGGGAGATTGACAATTGCCTCCTCAAGCGTTAAAGCAGAGGGGGGAACGCGAGTTTCCCCGTTTTCGTATGTTGCGGTGTAAACATTTTCGTTGCGTGCATCTATAAGTACGCAAACGCTACCTTTGTGCAAGCACACATTTTGATATAACACCCGTGGAGCATCAATGCCGATAACCGGGATTGAAAGCGCCATCGCCATAGCATTCGCGGCACAAACACCTATTCTTACACCTGTGAATGAACCCGGGCCTATGTCAACCGCAATTGCATCCAAGCATGAGCAGGGCATGGATAATTCATCTAATAGATGCGATGCCATCTTCATGAGCATCTCAGAATGCGTTTTGGTATTGTTGAGGGTATATTGTGCAAGGATCTCGCAATCGTTCATAATCGCCACACTCGCAGCCGAGCTTGATGTTTCAAACGCCAAAATGCGCATCCTTTACACCTCCAACTTAGAAGTAATTATTTCGTAATCCAATCCTTTTGGGCAAATGATGATGTTTCTCTCATCTTCACCGCTACCCGATATTGTGATATCAAGCCTATTGGGGGGCAGGGCATCGGCAACATTGTTTGCCCACTCCATGAGAACTACACCATTGCGGCGCAAATAATCATCGAAGCCGATATCGTAAAGCTCGTCCCCGCATGAAAGGCGATATGCATCGAAGTGAAAGAGGTCTATCCTTCCACTATGTTCGCGCACTATGGTGAAAGTGGGGCTCGCTATATCATCGATATCGAGGGCAAGCGCAATTCCCCTTGAAAAGGCGGTTTTACCTGCACCCAAATCCCCATAGATGGCGATGAATGCGCCCGGGAAAAGAAGCTTCCCAAGCTTCGTACCCAAAGCCTCGGTATCCTGTGGGGTGACTGTGGTGAAGGTCATCATGACAGGGCACCGCTATCGATTAGCTCTTGGCGGAAGGTGAGTAACCTATCCTCCATAATTGCTTCACGAACGCGCTCCATGAGGTTCAATGAGAAATAGAGATTGTGCGCGGTTATAAGCTGAGCCGCCAAAATTTCCTTGGCCTTTATTAGGTGGCGAATATATGCACGCGTAAAGCCGGTTTGGCAACTGTAGCAACCGCAATTTTCCTCGATGGGGGTGAAGTCGCGAGAAAAAGTTTCGTTGCGCAGCATGCGTTTGCCATGGTTGGTAAGCGCAAGGCCATTACGTGCTATACGGGTTTGGAGCACACAGTCGAACATGTCAACGCCGCGAATTACACCTTCCACGAGGCAATCGGGGCTTCCCACTCCCATCAGATAGCGGGGCTTATGCGTAGGCATGTGCGGCATCAGCGCCTCAAGCATATCATACATAAGTGGCTTGGGCTCTCCAACGGATAAACCGCCGATGCCATAACCTATGAAGTCCATATCTGTGAGAACCTTTGCGCTTTCCTTCCTAAGCTCGGGGAACATTCCACCCTGAACTATGCCGAAGAGTGCCTGATCCTCTCTTGTGTGCGCGGCCTTACAGCGCAAAGCCCATCTGTGCGTGCGTTCCATCGCGGCCTTTGTGTAGCTTTCGGTGCTCGGATGGGGGGCGCATTCATCAAACACCATCGCAATGTCGGCGCCTAAATCCTGCTCGATCTTCATAACGCTTTCGGGGGTGAAAAAATGCTTACTGCCATCGATGTGTGAGGCAAACTCCACACCATCCTCGCGAATCTTGTTCATGGCTGCCAATGAAAACACTTGAAAACCGCCGCTATCCGTTAGGATGGGCTTATCATAGCACATGAACTTATGTAGACCACCCGCAGCTTTTACAAGCTCACTTCCTGGGCGCATATGTAGATGATACGTATTTGCAAGTATTATATTGGCCCCCGCCGTTTCAAGATCTCGGGGGGTCATCGCCTTTACGGTTGCCTGTGTTCCAACCGGCATGTAACATGGCGTTTCTATAACACCATGTGGTGTATGCAAGCGTCCGAGGCGCGCACCTGATTGCTTGCATGTTTTAATGAGCTCAAAGTTAAATGGTTTCATATTCTTTTCCCGTTCAAATTAGTTTTTTTGCACATAATAAAATATGCACAATTCACCAAACTTTATTATACCGTGAATTATGCATATGCACAAGGGGTGAAAAGAATATGCTTTATCGTTCGCGGCGTTTTACGCGCTTAAATGAATACATACGCTGGTCCGCTTCGCTGATGATCTCGTCAACACTGCGGGTATTGGAGTGGGGGACATGAACTATGCCATAGCTGATGGATGTTGAGTACGGCTTAGAATAAGTTCTTTGTATCGCGGCAACATTTTGATATACTTTAAGCCCCTTTTGTATGGGTAAATAGGCATCATTACCCCGCCCGATAACTAAAAACTCATCGCCGCCCATTCGTGATATGATATCACCGGCAAATGAATCATTCAATATTCGCGCCACGGCTTTAATATAAAAATCTCCCTCGGCATGGCCATAGGTATCGTTAACATGCTTTAGGTGGTCCATGTCAAAAACTATGCAGTAAAATGGAATGCTTTGATCAATATAGTGTTTTGCACGTTCCTCGGCGACGGAGCGAACCCTGAAACCCGTGAAAGCATCAGTGGTGGCCTTGATTTCTATCTCTTCGAGTTTCTCCTGCTCTTCGAGCACATCTCTCTTGATCGCTTCAAACTTTACCACATGCAATTTAAGCTTAGAAAAAATATAGGAGAGCAGTAGAGCCACATGGTATCCAAGGGAGCACAGCACACCTATCACCAAGAGAAACACCGTGTGGTTTGTACTATCCATGCCGATGTCTATCATCGAAAGCGAGGCAACAAGGAAGGTTAAGAACAGTGACAAGATACCCACCGAGAAAGCGACGTTCTTTTGGTCACTAAAAATCAGATCGAGCAAATCCTTAACAAGGAAACGCCTTGTCAAAATGATATATGGAGTTGCCAGAACGATTGGGATTATAGTAATCCAAAACATGAACACGGGGTCGTTCATCGTGGCGGCCAAGCTCATGTTATTAGCGAGCGCAAAAATAGTGGCAACGATGATGCGACGCGAAAACAGGTGAAGCGTTATTGAAATCGCACCGAAAAGAAGTATGAGGCTACCGCGTTCACACAGGAATGCAAGCTCAAGGGTGTGAACAACGAAAAAGATGAACATGAAAACAAATTCAAAATTCGCATCAAGAATAAGATAGAAAAGGGAAAAGATTATCAAATTTAATGGTATCACGATTAGATAAAACTTTGGCCTCTTCTTTTCATTTGAAAAAACATAGGCTGCATAATTGAAACATACCAACATGTAAATACAATATGCGATTACGAGAGCAAGAGCCATAAACAATGTCACAGTGCATTACCCTCCTTGGCGTAGTATTTCCTTTTATCCTCCATCATGCGCTTATCCGCGGTTGATAAAATTTCATCGAGCGAATGTTTGCGCACACCATCGCGTACACATTCGCCGCCAAAGCTTGCGTTAACAGGGAAATCAACAAACATGGCACCATCGCGTATGTGGCGATTTACGCGGGTAATTACGGTATCGATTATATTGTCCTCGCAACCTCTTAATATGATAATGATTTCATCCCCACCTACGCGGGCGGCGATATCATCATCGCGAATGGAATGGGATATTGCATCGGCCACAATCTTAATAAGCGCATCCCCAAAGGGGTGCCCATATGTATCGTTTACATGTTTCAAGCCGTTTATGTCGCAGTAAATCACACAAAAACCGAGGTTTTCATTTGCATGAAGTGTCTTCAGTGCATCGAACACATATTCGCGGTTATAAAGCCCCGTCAAACTATCGATATTTACGCTTTGCATGATGTTGAGCTTCTTTTTCAACGTCTCTTCGTATTCGCAAGCGGCTTCATCGCTTTGGCGCTTGAACATGGTCATATTCACCAAAGAACTTGTGTATAACAAAATTATGTAGAACAGTGAAAGCAAAAGCAAATAGCAAAGCGCTGAAAGCATAAGCTGTTCAGCATAGGATTCGGTGGTTATGAGGAAAAATGGTTGGATTGAACAAAAAACTATGCAAAACACTGAGTATGCACATACGATTGAGGAATATGTCTTTGCGTGTGCAATGCGCTTAATATGCACAGCAGGGATTAGTTTAAGGAAAATAAAGAAGTATATGATGAGCACGATGCTCAAATAGATAACGCATTGCATTCGCATAGTGATATCCATCTGTATCATGGCCGGGAATGTGTTGAATATCTTACTCATAACAACCACGAGAAAAATATGAGTACTCGAAATATGCATCACCAAAGCGGATGACACAAAGGTGCATAATTTCAGTGAACCTTTTGTAAAGATGCATAACTCGAGTGTGATTATAAGAAATACAAGCGTATAGAATACATAATATGGGGAACTTGAATCGAGGTATAATAACAAAAGTGTGGTGTTAATAAGTGAAAACGCTACACGAATGATGAGCCTTTTATCATATTTATCAAACACACGGGAGGCAAAGTAGAATAATACCATGCTGTAAATAAAGAATGATATCATAGCGATAACTATCAGCGCCATAAAAGCAAATCCGCCCCCTCTCGTTTATTTGCTATTCAAAAACAATTTAATGCAGATCTAAACCGCATATTTTTATATGATAACATACTGTGACAATGAAATCCAGCTAAATCTAGAAAAAATAAAAAAATTCACAAAAATAAATTCTATTTTGTGACAACTGTAGCGCGCGTAAAGGCACTAAATTATTAGCATCGCATCGCCAAATGAAAAGAAGCGGTAGTTATTATCGATTGCATGGCGATAAGCTAAATCCATCTCGGCCTTACCCATAAGGGCGCTTACAAGCATCAGAAGCGTGCTCTCGGGAAGATGGAAATTTGTTACCAGCGCATCCACCGCCTTGAAGCGATAACCGGGCTTAATGAAGATATCCGTGTAGCCACTTTTGGGATGAACTATCCCATGCTCATCGGTTACGCTTTCTAGAGTGCGGCATGATGTGGTACCAACGGCAATGATGCGTCCGCCGGCTTTTCTCGCTTCGTTGATGGTATTTGCCGCCGACTCGCTTACTGCGTAATATTCCTCGTGCATGCGGTGATCATCAACATCATCAACCGATACGGGGCGAAAAGTACCTAGCCCGACATGCAGTAGAATGTCCACAACCTTTATACCCTTCGCTTTAATGGCGTCAAAAAGTTCGGGCGTAAAGTGTAGGCCGGCTGTGGGTGCCGCCGCCGAGCCATTGTTCATGGCGTACACCGTTTGGTAGCGTTCCTTATCATTCAATTTTTCGGTGATGTATGGGGGTAAAGGCATATGCCCTACGCGATCGAGCACTTCCTCGAAGATACCGTCGTAAGAAAAGGTCACCAAGCGGCCGCCATCCTCGGCTGAATCCGAGATGGTGGCGGTCAACTCATCGCTGATACGGAAATTATAGCCTGTTTTTGCGCGCCTACCGGGCTTTACAAGGCATTCCCATGTGTCGCCTTCTATGCGGCGAAGGAGAAGAAACTCCATGCTTCCGCCGGTTTCCTCGCGTTTACCGAACAAGCGAGCAGGAAGAACACGCGTGTTGTTCCTAACGAGTACATCGCCGGGATGAAGATATTCAATTATATCGCGAAACTCATGATCGGCGATGGAACGATTGTTACCATCACACACGAGTAGCCTTGATGCGGCGCGATCCGCCATCGGTGTCTGTGCGATCCGCCCCTCGGGCAGATCATACCAAAAATCCTTAGTTTGCATGTGTTTTTCCTTATCTTACGAAATCTTTATTCCATATATGCGCTGTGCACGAGATCCAACCACAATTGTATCGCCGTAAACGGCGGGGGAGGCTTCGAAGTTGTTGCTTTCGATATACATGGTATCCACGAGTGTTCCGGTGAGTGCATCTAAAAGATACACATTACCTGTAGTATCAAACTGAACTATATAGGCGGTTCCGTCATCCTTGTAAACGGCAACGGGGGAACTCCACGCATATCTTTCAAGTTCGTATGTCCAAACCGCCTCGCCTGTGATTTGGTCTATAGCGACAAGTTCGCCTGTACTCGTGCTAGGGGTGCGAGCGATTGGAATGAACACGAGGTGCTCAATATTCGACCCCTCTCTTCCCAATACGGCGGTGGCCTGTATTCCACCCGACACGCCCGATACC
>CAYJPI010000102.1:0-7757 GCA_964372005.1 uncultured Oscillospiraceae bacterium
AGAGAACTAATTAAAACAGGCAAAAAAAAAGCAATCGTAGAGGCTGCTTTTTATATTGACGCGCTTGAAGATGTAAAAAAGATGCTCCAATCTTTGGGAATTGAGCATGACGAAGGTGATTCGTTAATTTTGTACCGCGAGATGAATGAAAGCGGGCGAAATGCGTGCAGAATCAATTCGCAACTTGTTAACTTGAATTCGCTTAAGTCAGTTACGGATTTACTGGTTGATGTGCATGGCCAGCACGAGCATCAATCACTTTTAGACCCTAAAAAACACCGTGCTTTTTTGGATGACTATGGGCAAGACAAAATAGGAGAGCTAACAGAAAAAATAAAGGAAATAACCGAAAAATATAAGGCGGCGGATAAAGCACTTCGATCCGGATTTTCATCGGAGGAGGAGCGTGTTCGTCGCATGGATGTGCTTTCGTACCAAATTAAAGAGATTACGGATGCGAGCTTGCAACCATTCGAGGAAGAGGAACTGGAGAAAACACACAGAAAACTTCGAAGCGCGCAGGCAATCATGCAATCTCTGGAGTTGAGCTATGCAATGCTAAGCGGCGAGGAGAACAGTGCTTTGATCTCGGTAAGCAGTGCATCGGATGCGATGGAGGAGATACGCCAATTTGATGATGAGTACGAGAGCGCTTACGCAAAACTTCAAGAGGCTT
Source organism: uncultured Oscillospiraceae bacterium (assembly GCA_964372005.1). Classification (GTDB taxonomy): domain Bacteria; phylum Bacillota; class Clostridia; order Christensenellales; family CAG-138; genus CAYPKG01. The sequence continues at coordinate 677 of CAYJPI010000102.1, forward strand.
ACTATGCGCTTGAGGATGTGGCCTACACCATACGTGATGCAAAGGCGGATTTCACCTATGATCCCTCGTTAATTTTAGAGGTTGAGGAAAGGCGAGACACGATTTTTTCACTAAAAAGAAAGTATGGAAGCAGCATAGAGGAAATACTATCCTTGAAGGATGATATGCAAAATGAGCTGGACGAGCTTGAACAAAGCGATGCCAAACGTAGCATATTATTAAAAAAACGCGAAAATGCGAAGGAAGAATATTTGAAGATCGCCAAAAAACTTACCAAGGCGAGAAACGACGCCGGCAAAAGTATGGGCGAAGCCGTTACTCAATCGCTCGCCGGTCTTGGTATGCCAAAGGCGAAATTTGAAGTTTGCATAAAAAAGAAGGCCGATGAAGCGATTAGCGAATACGGGCTTGATGATGTGGAGCTAATGTTTTCGGCGAATGCAGGCGAGGAAGTGAAACCACTTTCGAGGGTAGCTTCGGGTGGTGAACTTTCACGCATTATGCTTGCATGCAAAACCGTCGCGGTGAACCCGATGCCCGTTCTTATCTTCGATGAGATCGATTCGGGGATTGGTGGCCACGTAGCTACATCCGTAGGGAAAAGGATGAAAGAGGCCGCACAGGGTTCGCAGGTGCTTGCGGTTACGCACCTTGCGCAAATTGCGGCGATCGCGGATGTGCATTTCTTCGTGGAAAAAATGGAAGATGATAGCAAAACAACCACCACAGTTACAGAACTTGATTTAGATGCGCGTACCCGCGAAATCTGCCGCATAATGGGCGGCGATGAATCGCACACATATGCGATGGAGCATGCGCGAGAATTGATGAAGAATGCTAATTTTTCGCCGAATTGAAGATTGATTTGAGCTTACGAAAAGATTAACATTTTTCCATAAAACGTTCGGGATAATGTGAAGCATTCATGCCAAAGATAGAACTGTTGCGCAAAGTTTATTTTCAACGAGCGGTTGAAGGGAACAAACGCCAACAATTTATTGAAGGCATGAGGTGTGAATAATTGAAATATAGAGCCGTACGGTATACGATTCGCACGGTGGGCGTGATAATTTGTGCATCTTTAATGATGCTATACTATTCGCCCACGATGCGTATGGTTCGTGCATTACCGGAGGATGTTCACCTGATGAAGGGTGATGAGTATGTCTGGCCGATAACACTGTCGGGGGCTTATGAAGTGGATGATGCGAACTCGGTTTTAGCCGCATCGTCAACGGAGCAGGAAACATTGTACGAAGCTACGGGCGGTATGCTTGGGGCGGATGCAAGCGTGAATGTGAGGTTCATGGGAATCCCTGTGAAGGAAGTAAACCTTCATGTGCGCGAGAACATCGAGCTTGTGCCGGGCGGAAGCTCGGTTGGAGTATCATTATATACGCGTGGCGCACTGGTAGTGGGGGTTGGCAGTGTTAACACTACAAGCGGAGAACTTAGCCCGGCTGCGTCGGCAGGACTTAGGCAGGGGGACGTGATTACAAAGATCAATGGCGAGGAAATAATGAGCGCGTCTCACTTGGCAGAGCTTTGCAATGAAAGCGAAGGCGATGTGCTGATCTCTTATGAACGATCGGGGCATGAGGAAACCACGCGGTTGAAGGGCGTTTTGGATATTGCAGATGACACTTATCGAATGGGGCTGTGGGTTAGAGACAGCACAGCAGGCATAGGAACGCTTTCGTTTTACGACCCAACGACGGGATGGTATGCGGCGCTCGGCCATGCAGTTATGGATGCGGACACGCAGTCAAACCTCACCGTGCGTGAAGGCGAAATAGTTCAATCGTCGATAGTGGATATAGTGCAAGGCGCGGAGGGTGCGCCGGGAGAACTACGCGGCACTTTTGGGGTAGGCAGTTTGCCGCTTGGAAGCATCGTTGACAATGGGGACTTTGGGATATATGGGCGAATGTATCAACCATATTATAATTCCGACTATTCTGAAGGGATTGAACTAGGGTATCCCGAAGAGGTGCGCGAAGGTGAGGCAACTATACTAACCATGTTAGATGATACGGGCATTCAAGAGTATGAGTGCCGGATAATTAAGCTTAACGAACAGAGCATTCCGACACCTAAGGGGATGGTGGTGGAAATCACGGATCCGGCCTTGCTTGAAAAGACCGGGGGAGTGGTGCAAGGGATGAGCGGAAGCCCGCTTTTGCAAGACGGGAAACTTGTGGGAGTGGTTACACATGTATTTGTAAACGACCCAACGAAAGGATATTGCATGTATGCGCAATGGATGCATGAGCAGATTTTAGGCTTAGTGGGATAGGACAAGGGGAGAGGATGGATGGGAAAAGATAGCTATCGTATATTGATTGCGGGCAGTGGAGGCAACAATGACAGGGCGTTAGCTCAAAGCTTCAAAAGGTTAACAAACTTAGAGGTCGTTGGGCCGGTATCGAGCGGTTCGGATGTTTTGGAAGTTTTACTTGCAAAAGAGGCGGATGCATTGCTTTTGGATACTACCGTACGCGGCTTGGACGCTTTGAGCATCCTGTGTGAACTTGAAGCACGCACGGGCATCAAAGTGCCTGTTTTTACTATATCAGTTTTTGTGGATGATACCGTGCTAACCGTGCTCCAACGCCTTGGGGTTATATATTGTTTTGCGAAGCCCGTCTCGCCCGATCATGCGGCAAAACAGGTAGAACGCCTGATTAGCTGTATGAACGGCGGAGACGGCTTGATGCAAGAAAACGATGCTATTTTGTCGCGCGAAGAGATAGAAAAGAAGGAAATAACAAGACAGATAAGAGCGGTGGGAGTACCGGCGCATTTAAAAGGATATCACTATCTTAGAAAGGCAATACACATGCTCGTCAGCTCTAAGGAACCGTATAGTGTACCGATAACGAAAGAGGTATACCCAACTGTAGCGAAAGAGTTTTCAACCAAGCCGGAGCTTGTGGAGCGCGCCATACGTAATGCCATCGAAGTGGCATGGACGAGGGGGAATACAAGGGTGCTCGAGTCGTTTTTTGGCTACACTATAGATGATAAAAAGGGCAAACCTACCAATTCGGAATTCATTGCAATGTTGGCTGATAGAGTGAGATTTTCAACAGGAAAATAATATTGTGCACAAACCTCTCATATAATGTACTTGTAAAACTAAGTGGGGGGTACAAGCATGAAAAATAGATTGTTTATTCCATCGTACATGCGCCAAAGAGGATGGCTTTTTATAAAGCATAATGCTGCAGCGCTCATTGCCTTTGTTTTTTGCATCGTGATGGGAGTAGCAGCGGGCATAAACACTACCGGTATGCTCTATAGCGATGAAATTCGCGAAATCATGCAGGAAGCGCCCGACGTTCTTGCGTATAGCGGAATAGGAACGGGAATGATCATAGCGATTTTAATCGAGGGAATATTTGCCGCAATAGGTATACTAAGCGCTGAATATACCCTTTTTATGGTGCTGTGGCCGTTTGCATTGGTATGCCGTGGATTCGTGGCAGGTAGTGCACTGTTCGTGTGTATGAATGCGCTTGATGGCTTTACCGCTCTAATTGCGGTACTGGTTGTTGCATTATGCTTTATGTTCGCATTGCCATGCATGGTATTTTTGTATGCACCGCAAGCGCAGAAGGTTGTGATGCGCTTTTGCTCGCTACTCATAACAAAGGATAAGAAAAGCATACCTTTGTCTTACGAGAGTAAGGATTATTGGGCGGCGACGGTGGCTATTTTACTAATCGCTACCATGCACTCGGCGACGCTTAGTTTGTTGATTTTGTAGGGCCAACCACCGCTTATTGTTCCGATTTTGTCAACAGACCCTATTTAGAATCATGAAAATGTGGTATCATTAGATTGAGGTGATTACATGAAAAAAAGAGCAATATTGATAGTTCTCGACAGCGTAGGAATAGGCGCACTACCTGATGCGCATGAGTATGGTGATGAAAAATCGCATACGCTCGGTAACATCTATGCGGCACGAAAAAAACTTGACCTGCCTAATCTATACTCCCTTGGTTTAAGTGCGATTGAGGACAGCCGACTACCCATGCACGAAAAAAACGCCACAGGGGCATATGGGCGAGCGATGGAGCAAACCAAGGCGAAGGATACTACCAGTGGGCATTGGGAAATGGCCTGCCTGCCGCTTGATGTGCCATTTCGCACGTATCCCGATGGATTCCCGAAAGACTTGATGGATAGATTTGAAACCGCCATAGGAAGGAAAACCATAGGAAACAAGGCTGTTTCGGGGACGGCGGTGCTTGAAGAACTCGGTGACGAACACATGAGAACGGGAAAGCCCATCGTGTATACATCCGCGGACAGTGTATTCCAAGTGGCGGCGCATGAAGAGGTAATCCCATTGGACGAGTTATATCATATTTGCGAGATTGCAAGGGAGATGCTCGTTGGAGATCATCTTGTAGGACGAGTCATCGCGCGGCCTTTTCTTGGCGAAGACGGAGTGTTCAAACGCACGGAGAACCGCAAGGACTATGCGCTCGCTCCCCCGTCGGACACGATACTCGACCTATTGGAGAAAAAGGGTTTGTCCACTGTTTCCATTGGGAAGATTGAGGACATTTTCTGCCATCGCGGTGTAGGCTTGGTCGATCACACCAGGAATAACTTAGATGGAATAAATGCGACCATCAAGCATGTTGATGATGGGACGGGCGATTTTATTTTCACCAATCTAGTTGATTTTGACATGCTGTACGGTCATCGCAATAATGTAAGCGGATATGCCGAGGCTTTGGAAGCTTTCGACATGATGCTCCCACAGATAATCGATGCGATGAAGCAAGGCGACATGCTTATGATTACCGCCGATCATGGTTGCGATCCCACCACAGACAGTACCGACCATAGCCGCGAATACATCCCCATTGTGGTAGCGGGAGACATGGTTAAGCCGAACACGAATATTAGTACCCGTACAAGCTTTGCGGACATTGGCGCGACTGCGTATGAATATTTGACAGGTGAGCTTCCCGAGCATGGATTATCTTTTTTGAATGAGATTAGGAGGTAAGTCGAATGGAATTGATGAAAATTATCGATAATGCCGTTGACGCTATGCAAAAGTGCGGGGCAAACAAGCCCAAGGTGGCATTGATACTCGGTTCGGGTCTCGGCGCTTATGCGGATGGACTTGAAAATGCTAAGTTTGTACCATACTCGGATATCGAGGGCTTTCCCGTGTCCTCCGTATCGGGGCACAAGGGTAGGTTTGTACTTGGTGAAAAGTGCGGCGTAAGCGTGGTTGCCATGCAGGGACGCGTGCACTTTTACGAGGGATATCAGCAGAGCCTTTTAACCGTCGGCGTACGTGCAATGCGCAAGCTTGGAGCGGAAATACTTATCGTTACCAATGCGGCAGGCGGCGTGAATAAGTCATATTCGCCGGGCACGCTAATGCTCATTGAGGATCACATAAATTATTCTGGTTCACATCCGCTTATAGGGGAGAACCTTTCAGAATTCGGGCCGAGATTCCCCGACCAAAGCAATGTTTATAATTTTGAACTGCGAAGCAAAGTGAAGCAGCTTGCGATCGATTCCGATATGCAAATTGCCGAGGGCGTGTATATGATGTTCAGTGGCCCTACATATGAAACACCTGCAGAAGTGCGCTTTGCGCGCGTCGTCGGCGCGGATGCGGTGGGCATGTCAACCGTGCCCGAGGCTATAGCCGCAGCACATGCAGGCATGAAAGTTATCGGCATATCGCTTATTACAAACATGGCTGCCGGAATATTGCCCCAGCCGCTATCGCACGAGGAGGTTACAACTGCCGCCAATGAAGCTTCCGAGCGCTTCTCAAAACTTGTTGATGCTATATTGTCCAAAGTTGTTTGAATGTTAGCAGGGAAGAGAGCGTGACAAAATCCCAAAACACTGCGTACCATCACCAAATATTAACCGCCCGAGCCAACCGTTTATCTTAACCATAGGGGATATGATGGCTGGCTCGGGCTAATCGCGTAGCACGCATAAGTTATGCCGTTTTTTGCACGCCGTTCACATCGATTATGCTATCCGATCCGTGAAGAAGTTCGCCCACCGTTACGAAGGAGTAACCTTCGGATTTTGCTTTTTCAATTAAAGTGGGCAGATATGTTTCTATATTCGCGCCATTGTTGTGAGAAAGGATAATGCTACCGGAAGAGAGCTTTTGCATTACACTATCCACTATTTCATCGCTCTTGCGATTCTCGTTCCAGTCCATAGTATCGATACTCCACTGCACGGGGGTGTATCCCATCGCGCGGACGGTGGAAATTACAAGATCATTGTATTCTCCATATGGCGCACGGAAAAGATTGGTGCGAGTTCCCGTTATCTTCTCGAGTGTATCATCGAAAGATAATACTTCCTGTTCGATAGTCGGAACATCCAAAAGGCTCATATGAGGATGAGTTGATGTGTGATTGCCTATCTCATGCCCCGATGCATGGATCGCTTCGACGATGTCATCATTTTCCTTAGCCCAAAAACCGCACACAAAAAATGTGGCTTTGATGTTGTGCTTGCTTAGCTCTTCAAGGATGAAGGGCGTTTTATCGTCCTCCCATGCAACATCGATTGTTAAAGCAATCTTTTGATCATCCCGTGCAACCGCGTATACGGGCAGTTCGCGCTGTTTGCCAGCGAGTACTTCAAGCTCGTATTCTTCTACCACGCTCGAACCGGATGTTATGAGCGTGTTTTCTTCGCCGCCACCTACTCCGAGCAACAACACAATGAGCGCGACTAAAACCAATAAACCCACGCCCAGCAACAGCAAATTACGCTTTGTTAAAACGAATATACGCACATTCCCGCCTCCCTCAGCCCATAATAGTCACTGTATAATATGCCGCACTATTCTAAAAAAGACTTGACATTGAGCTTTGATGTTTGTTAGAATGCAGAATATAGCATGAAATGTGTGTATTATACCATTCATGATGTATTAGATTTTAAGCAGGAGATTTGATATGCGCTTTACATACTTTGTCAGCAGCATGATGATGCCCATGTGCGAGATGATGTGTCTCGCACGGTTTTGCACGCTGCGATAGCGCATAGGCTTGTGGATATG
>CAYJPI010000103.1:0-7706 GCA_964372005.1 uncultured Oscillospiraceae bacterium
CTTTGTTATCATCGGTGCAGTTATGCTTGATGGACTAAATGCCGAGTAATAAAAGTTTCGCACAATAATAATGTGTGAAAGAAAAAACATATGGAGGAAATACAAAAATGAAAAAGATCACTGTACTCATCATGGCACTCGTTATGGCACTGGCTATCGCGGCTTGTGCGCCGGCCGCTCCCGAAGCTGCTGCCCCCGAAGTTGCAGCTCCGGCCGAAGAACCCGCGGCACCGGCCGAAGATTCTGCGACACCTGAAGAAGAACCTGCAGCGGCCGATGATACCATCAAAATCGGTGCAACTTACTACAGCTTGCAAAACGAGTTTACCACTCGCATGGACAATGCAGGCCAGGCATATGCGGCTGAAAACGGCATTGAGCTCGTTTCTTATGATGGTAACTACGACGCGGCAACCCAGCTTTCCCAGGTAGAAACTATGATTGCAGATGGTTGTGATGCTATTATATTTAACCCTCACGATGCAGTAGCATCTGCAGCGGCTGTTGAAATAGCTACACAAGCCGGAATCCCCGTTGTTGGCGTGAACACGATGGTTGAGAGCGACCTCCTTACATCCTATGTAGGTTCGCAGGACGTATCGGCAGGCGAAGATATCATGAACTACATGATTGAGTATCTCGATAGCGATGATTTCAACATTGTAATTATCGAAGGGCCTATGGGCCAGAGCGCACAGCTCCAGCGCATCGAAGGTATTGAAAATGTTCTTGCAAACTACCCCAACATAAGCGAACTCGCTCGTAATACTGCAAACTGGTCGCGCTCCGAAGCTATGAGCCTCATGGAAACTTGGATTGCAACATTTGGCGATGACATTGATGCGGTTATTGCGGAAAATGACGAAATGGCTCTTGGCGCTCGTGAAGCAATCGAAGCTGCAGGCATGGATATTCCTTGCATCGGTATCGATGGTATCGCTGATGCCGTTAGCGCTATTCCAGAATGCGGAAGGTCAGATGATTGGTGCAATCGAAGCAGCTGTTAAGGCTGTTAACGGCGAAACAGTAGAAAAATTCTACTGGATTCCCTTTGAAATGATCACACCTGACAACGCTTCTGAATACGTCAACAGATATTAATTGATAAATCCATACTCGGCATATGCAATGTGCCGAGTATGGTATTGAGAATCAGGCAGTATCGAGAGTGAAAAAATGGAGGTAAAAACACATGCTTAGTTATGATGGTGTCGACTTGGATTTCTCCTTACAGGGCAAAACAGCGATTATCACCGGCGGTGCAGCCGGAATCGGATATGCAGCGGCAGAGTATTTTGTAAAGAAGGGCGCAAACGTTGTGCTCGCAGACTTAAACCAGAATGTTGGCGAGATTGCCAGGAAACTCAGTGATAACGCAATAGGCGTACAAGGGAATGTTCTTGATGAAGAATACCCCAATACCGTAATCGAGGCAGGCATTAAAGCGTTTGGACGCATCGATATTCTCGTAAACAGCGCAGGTATTGTTGCGCTTGAAAAAGCTGAAATAATCAGCAAGAAGGATTGGACCAGAACGATTGATATTAACCTATCTGCGAGTTTTTATATGGCACAGGCGGTAGGTAAATATATGATTGATAACCAAATACAGGGCGCTATAGTGAACATGGCATCACAAGCAGGTGTAATCGCGCTTGATAAACATGTTGCGTATTGCGCGAGCAAGGGTGCGATAATTTCTATGACGCAGGTTTTGGCCATGGAGTGGGGAAAATACAACATCCGTGTAAATGCCATTTCTCCCACAGTCGTGCTAACAGAGCTTGGCCATAAGGCATGGGATGGACCTGTTGGCGATGCATTTAAGAAGGAAATGCCATCCGAGCGATTTGCAGAGCCGGACGAAATTGCGGCTTGCATTGCATTCCTATGCAGTAAAAATTCTGCAATGATTACGGGACACAACCTGCTTATCGACGGCGGATTTACAATAAAATAAAACTGGCGAATCCTTGGTTTTTGTTTAAATAGTTTTGTTTTAAGTTAACGACGAACAGAACGAAGGACCTGTCGAGAGACTTTGCACTTGGGATGGCTGCGCGTATGAATAATGATGAGGATATTGCTGTTTGATTCATTTGCAACCATGAGCGAAATAAATTGTACGCGTTCGTATACTTGGTATTTGAGCTATGCCGTGCACCATGTCCAAGTCCGTCATCATTCGCTCACCGGGAATATAGTACAGCGAAACGAGGAATTGTATGCTCAAAACAAATACCACAGAGGAAATAGACAGATTATTACTTGAAATAAAACACAGATGCGATTCGATGCAAACATATGACAAACCCTTTGTGCAACACAAAGGGTTTGAACGCGTTACATCCGCATTTAAGGGGTGGTTTGTGCAGCAGGATCCGCTCAAGGCCGACCCTATGCATGAGGTATTCCTGAGTGAAGTAAAAGCCATGTGCGATGAGCTGGAGAAGCTGTGCAAAACTGAAATTGAGTTAAAAAGAGATGTATCAAAATATCTAGAGGAATTAGCGAGAATACTATTATCTAAGAAAGAACAAAGGCATATGACGGCAGAAATATGCTATCTCGCAGCAGCTGAGCAGTTTATTATTCCCTTCCTCAAACTATTCTCCATAGAGCAACTGGAGAATTTATTCAAAAACTATCGCAAACAAACGCCGAAGCACTTAAGGCTACCGATACAAACAAATTTGCTTGAAGTCATGGATAAGATGGTTCAAGGCTGAATGGTGGTGTTTTTGGAACAAAAATAACCTGTCCTGAATTTATCACTACAATTTAATCAGCGCATACATAATTATAAAAACCATGCTTCAATAAATTAGTTGAATTGCAATATCAAATTGAACACCGATAAAATAAAGCTACGTAAGACCGATGTGCGACTTTGGATTATGGAGAGAGGGGCGTAGCCCCGAACGGAATAATCCAAAGTCGGCGGCGGTTGCGGAGTTGTTCGAAAGCGTGTAGTGCGGGCATATAAAAGCGGCGCTCTGCCTAAAAAAATGTGTGGGTGATAGCTCACCCACACATTTTTTTACTATGCGTTATCTAATTTTATGCCTCTACCGCCGCTTCAGGCTCACAAACAATAACTTCATCTTCGCCGCTCACTTCGCGCTCGGCAATAATGTCTTCGATGTCCTCTTTCATCTCCATGAGTTCTTCTACCGACATCTTCGAGTAATCCTTGCTCTCGCTTTTTTTCACGGGCACACCCTGCTTGCGCAGGAAATCATCAACCTTGCCTTCATTGCTCTTATACAGGTAGAATGCTGCCGCTCCCACACCAAGACCTACCAAAACTCCTTTTGTAAAACCGTTAATAACCATATTTTCCCTCATTTCTTCGGCATAAGCCGATATTTGTACTGTATTAATTAAACTAATCCTATGAACTAGCTTATTTCGTTGCTTTCCCCCACACATTTACACTTAAAAACCGATGTAGCGCTTCCTTGGCGAAGCTCACCCTTTCGTGGCCGATGACTGATTTCATCTGCTTAACAGTGAAAACATCCGCATCATCCGCTTTCGTTACCTTTAGCATCACATCCATATTGTGATTAGCGAGCAAGTGTCGGCCGAATGTCAACAACCACACGCCGGGGGTGGCGTATAGTGTTTGGTTGCGGCTAGCAGCATTTAGAAGGTACACCACCGACATAACCTCGGGGTCGAACGTGCCGCGCTTGGATATTTCATCGTAACCATGCTCAATTATTGCGCCGACAGTCGCACCCACAGCACACCATTTTGCTACGGATACAACGCGCGAAAGCGGCATATACCACTGCACAAAGGTGTTTATCCCAATAGCTACGAGCGCTATCTTCCCGCTCGATGAAACGCCCGTTTCCCGCTCAGGGTTCTCGGTAACGTGCACATAATCGAGCGAATGCTGGTTCGCGTATACTGCGGCTATCCTGGCGATTGCTTCCTCGCGATTCAGACCTTCATAGCACACGAGCAAAGTTTTGATGCGCGCATTATACCGCGTTGATGATACGCCTTTTACCGTTATATAGCGCTTTGCGGCTTCGGCATCGACAAAGCCTTTATCAAGCTTGATGCGCAATCTTCCTTGCAAGGAGTGTAATATTTCAAGATCGACATGTACCATTATGTTTTCTCCTCGTCAACTTTGGTGAAAAGCAGCCTGCAAGAGTTGCCGACGACGGCAATCGTACTCATATTATGGAGCATTGCGCTCCAAAAAACCGATATATTGCTCGCCGCTCCAAGAAGCAATCCCAGCGTATTTATCGCGATGACCATGCCGAAGTTTTGCTTCACGATTTGCATCGTATGTTCGGATATTTCGCGAACCTTGGGGATTAGCATGGGGTTGTTTCTTCCAATAATGATGTCCGACGTTTCCATCGCAACATCGGTGGACTTCGATCCGAGCGATATCCCCACATCCGCATAAGCTAGCGCAGGCGCGTCGTTTATCCCGTCTCCTACCATTATAACATGGTGTCCTCCGGATTGGAAGCGCAAAACAGCGCTCGCTTTTTGTTCCGGCAGTAGTTCCGCGCGATACGAATCCGCACCGACCTTCATGGCGACAAACTTTGCTTCTTCCTTCGTGTCTCCCGTCATTATCGCAATCTCGTCTATGCCCTTCGAACGCAAATTATTGAACGCCCTTCGGATATTCTCGCGCGGCTTATCCACCGCGATGAGCACTCCCAAGAGCTTTTTGTCGCACGCGACATAAAGCGGTATTCCGCCGGTAGCAAAAGCCATTGCAATCTTCGATACGATTATTTTATTCTCACGCATGAACTGCAAATTCCCAACCCGGATGCACTTTTCGCCGACCGAAGTGTATGTGCCGCGCGCAACAACAGTATGTACTTCGCCATGCGAGGGGACGCTTACGCCAAGCGCTTTTCCGTACTCGAGCACCGCCGCCGCGAGCGGATGCGAGGATGTTTCCTCCGCCGCACAAGCATAGGCGATTAGTGTTTTTTCATCCGTGTTTTTATCGATAACGAGGCATTTTTCAACGGTGGGTTTCCCCTCCGTTATCGTGCCCGTTTTATCAAAGATAATCGTATTTGCTCCGCTCATCCTTTCAAGATATGCGCCGCCCTTGATGAGGATGCCCTGCTTAACCCCCGCATTGATAGCGGCGGAAAACGCCGTCGCGGTAGAAAGTTTTATTCCGCACGAATAATCGATAACCAGCATTTTAAGCGCTGAATTCGTACTCTTCGTAACCGCATATACCGCAAAAGCCGCGAGGAAATTGAGCGGTACGAGATAGTTTGAAAATTGGTCGGCATATTGCTGTATCGGGGCTTGCTGTGAGGCAACATTTTCCACCATGTTCACGATGCGCGACACGACCGTATCGTCACCGACCTTGAGCGTTTTTACCGTGATCACACCGCTTTTTACGAGTGAGCCAGCAAAGACATTATCGCCCGTTTTGCTAACGATAGGTAAAAATTCACCCGTTGTAGAGCTTTGGTCCACAAGCGACTGGCCGCTTATGACCTCACCGTCCACGGTGATTTTTTCGCCAGTATGGATGACCACCATATCACCGATTGCCACATCCTTAACCGCGCAACGTTCTATTTCTCCTGATTTTGTCAAGCGCCAGGCGTAGTCATCATCAACACTCAATAGCTTTTTAATGGATTTGCGCGTTCTTTCGATGGTATATGTCGTCATAAACTCTGCAACGTCTGATAGCATAATGATGGTGAGTGCAGAAGTGCTGTTGCCAAGAAGTATGCTCGCAACTATCGATGTAATCGTCAAAAAATCTGCATTCGGCCTCTTATCCGCAACGATACCATGTGCCGCCGAGCGCACAAGCGGCGCAGTAAGCGCAAGGCTCACAAGCGATGGAAATGATGTGAGCTTGCTTATCGCCGTTCTATTTTCCAATACCCCAAGCGGCTGTTTCATTACAGTGTTTGAAAGGAGCATCGTCGCGCCCGATATCGCAAGGCGAGTGAGAAGTGTTTTCGATGTCATTTCACTCTCAAAGCGTGATTTTTTTTCGGCTTCGGGATCACTTATGTAGAAGCGTACCGCATCGCGAACAAGTCGCAAAACTTCCTGTCCCTTTTCATCATGCAAAATGAGGATGCTTCCCGTCATCGGGTTCATTTCAACGCGAGTAACGCCATCTATGGCACATATTGCACGCGCTATTTTAGAGCGGATTTCCTTATCGAAACGTAGCGCCTCGCAACGCACGCGAATGCGGCCTACGCTCTTATGTAGAAGTTCACAAGCATGTGTTCCCATATATCACTCACCTTTACCTACGTCTTGAAGCCTGCGCATATACTGCTCTTGAATCTCCTGCTTGCTCTTGCCCGCAAGGAGCTTTTTCTCGTTTGACAGGTCAAGCCCCGCATCCACCATTTCATCGAGCTTTGCACGTATCTTTGTACCCGTCGTTACTTTCCCATTGTACCGAATAAGTATGCTCCCTATTTTTTCGTTTCCCTCCACATGTGTAACGCCTTTTATGGATTCAAGTAGCGAGATTGCTGCCGGAAAGAAACTGTCAATACCCTTTTGGGGGATCAATTTAAAATTGCGTACACGCAAACGAAGCCGCTCCGGGGTATCGGAATGGACTTCGATCTTGTAGAATGTTTTTATTAAGCTTTTTTCAATTTGCAATGTGTATTTCACCTCATAGCAATTCTTTTAATGCCCATCGAACGAGTGTATATCCATCGGGGATACAATATGGCATACGACTTATCTTATATATACCCACTCCCGCGACTATGAGAACCACAAGAGCCGTAAGGTTTATGATGCCACCCGTTTTTTGCGAAACAGCCATGTTGATAGCATCCATCCCCTGTTTGATGCCCTCTGTTACACGGCTTTTTGGTTCTCCGCCGATTTGTTCATCAAGGCCGAGAAGTTTGATGATAGCCGCTTGCAAAAGCGCAGGCTCAACGGCTTTTTCATCGTAATAAACGAGAAGCGAGCCGATTGTCTCGTTTACTTCAACGCTATTAATCGCATCGAATCGGGCTAACTGTTCTTGCAGGTGCGCGCTGAGCGCGGAATTACCCTTTAATGAAGGGATGGACAAGCGAATCCTGCCGCGCACGGCACTCTTCACTACCAAGACTCCATTAAATGATGGGATTGCAAGCTTATTGTTTTGTCTCGTAAATGATTTTTTCATCGTCACTCCAAACAAGATTGACGAGAAAAGCGCTATCACTAAATTTTTGTTCATGATTAACCCTCCAAAGAAGTAAGCCTATTCTAACTGATTTTATATTATCATTTAGATAAGTATATGTCAATGTATAATCAGGGCTTGACATGTTGAAAGTCAGGGTATAAAATATCATTAGTTAGCATTAGCTAACGAATTTTTTCAACGTTCGTTAGTGGTCGCTAATATGTGTATAAAACTAAGTAAATAAGGAGAAGTAAAGATGAGTAAAGTAGCAGTTGTATTTTGGAGTGGCACAGGTAACACGGAAGCGATGGCGGATGCCATTATCGACGGCGCGAAAGCTGCGGGTGCAGAGGTATCGCGCTTTACCTCCGCTGATTTTTCTGCGGACAATGTAGCCGAGTTTGATGCCATCGCGTTCGGATGCCCGTCGATGGGCGCGGAAGTTCTCGAAGAGGATGAGTTCCAGCCCATGTGGGATGGCGTGAAAGACTCCCTTTCCGGCAAAAAAGTTGGATTGTTC
>CAYJPI010000104.1:0-5010 GCA_964372005.1 uncultured Oscillospiraceae bacterium
TCATGGCTTTCGCTATTTAGATGTATACAGCTGTATAGTCGCCGATGAAGTGTACATTGATATTACCAGATTGGATATTGACGATACAATCATCTACTATTGCGTTGAACATTACACGATGCAAAACGAAAAACTCGCTCAACTATATTATGAAGAAATCAAGGCCACCTATGCAAATGATGTGGACATAAATGTAGACGGATACGACCGGGCATTTCACAGATATGATTCGTGGGAAGATTTCGAGGAATTTGTCTTTCAAATGGGTGATGAAGTGATGGTAATAAGCTACCGTGGCAACTATGAATTCACAGAAAATTTTGGTGAGTTTGCAAAATAGGCAAGTTTTCTCTATTGACAGTAAGAACGCTATCCTCTATACTCGGTATACAAGCTAAATGAGGTAGTACGTCCTCATTTTAAACCCACATCGGGTTTCCCGTTTTCCCCCGCGCCATAAACCGCGCATCATGGGGGCGAAAATGGTTTCGACGGGGATCGTGGAAGTGGGATAAGCGAGCCGAAGTTCCGAGCTTCGTAAAAAGCGGATCAGAAAATTAACTGACAAAACTAATTACGTACCTGTCGCTGCTTAAGCAGTGACCGTTCGGTATCGGGGGCCTACGACCGATATGCGGGCGCCATTATCGTAGGGAACCAGCCTGCGTAAGCTTTGCCGCAGGTGGGATTTATGAAGCTACCAACGCTTTGACCCTGCCAACGGGGGCCTAGCGAAGGAAAATCTAAAACATTGGCTACGCTCGTAGAAAGTCCTATGGACAGGTTTTCGGACGGGGGTTCGACTCCCCCCGCCTCCACCAAAACAAACAAGAACACTGCCAGCGGTAGTGTTCTTATTTGTTTTGCTATAGTAAAGGGAGTCGAAGGGCGGAAAAGAAAACAGTCCTGTGAACTGTTTTCCCGCCCCGGGTAGCGCCGTCGACCAAAGTTGCGCAGTGTGAGGCACAAGCAACGGGAGCCGAAGCGGAGACTCCCCCCGCCTCCACCAAAATACCCAACCGGCAAGGTTAGGTATTTTACTTATTCCCTCTTCACTTTTAACTCTTCACTAAGAACTTGGCTTATGGGGATTTTATGGTAGTCATCCTCAAAGGGATGACATAGCTCCTTGATGAAATGTCGAAAATTCAAGAATTTTCGACTGGAAGTAATAAGTAATAGTGAAGAAGTGAAGGTGCATTTGCCAAAGACAAATGTTTTTGATTTTAATTAAGTAATGAAGTAAAAATGGCCTGCATCTATTTTGTCAAATAAGCACGAAATCCCCAACATATACAGTTGGGGATTTTACTGAAAAGCGTATAAGCTAAGATCATTGGTCTATAAATGATATAAGGCATAACCTCAGCACAATAACGGGCTATTTTTAAAACATGCTGCTATACTTGCGCGCCTCATCGTACATGGCGAGCACATTTTCCACGGGTGTCATCGCTTGGGCGTTGTGGCAGGGTGCAACTATGAAGCCCGTACGATCCGTATAGAGGGCATCCATGCAATCGCGCACCTCTTTGCGCACTTCTGCCTCCGTTCCGAAGGGGAGTACGTATTGGTTGTCGATACCGCCGTGGAAACAGAGCTTTTCTCCATATGTTTTCTTTAACTCTTTCAAATTCCATCCCGGAAGATGCCATTGGAGTGGGTTCAATACCTCAATGCCCTTCTTCATAAGCCAAGGCAGTGCTTCGGTCATCGCTCCATCATCATGGTGGAAAACTACCGCGTTGTTTGCTTTGGCAAAAGCGATTCGCTCGTCGTATATTTTACCCATATACTCATCGACCATGTCCATGTGCATAAGAAGCCCGTTTTGTGAGCCGAGATCCTCGGTTACCTGCGTGCAGTCGATTTTGCCTTTGCATACCTCGAAGATACGCTCGATATGTCCGCGCGAGAAATCATGTATGCGCTTTAAAATATGGTGTGCAAGCTCTGGTTCAAGCATTAAATCCATGAACATTTGCTCAACCCCACGTATAAGCCCATAATAGTAAAAGGGCGCAATATATCCGCCCATGATGGCGAAATTATGCTTTTCGGCCGCCGCGACCTGCTCTTTTAGGCCATTGTAGTCATACATGTCCGTAGTAGGCCAAACATACTTTTCGTCTACCTCTTCGATGGTCTCAAATTTTTCTATCGGAAAAAACTTCGGCTCTTCATAGGTGCCTGCACCGCCCGCGATGGGTATGATTTTCATGTCGAGGCCCCACATATTGTCGCGGCCGGGCAAAAGCGGAACATCGAGCTCGAGTATAAGGTCGATATCCATCTCAGCGCACATATCCGCAAAATTAGTTACCCCGAAGTGCTTGATAAGCTTAGCCTTAATTTCGGGCACACCCCAAAAGTCGGTAGCTACTCGGTCGGTCGGTTCATGCTTGAACGATGCCAGTATTCGTTCCCTGTGCGTCATTTCACTCTTCATGATAACCCTCTCTTTCTATTTTCCTTGCGCCGCTTCATACATCGCAATGAGATTTTCGGCCGGCACGCCCGATACAATATTGTGTATGGAGGAAAATACATACCCGCCACCTTGGTTCAGCACACGTATGCGTTCCTTCACCTCGGCGCGCACTTCTTCGGGAGAGCCGAAGGGGAGTATGTGTTGCGTATCGATGCCGCCACCCCAGAAGGTGAACTTGTCGCCAAACTCGGCCTTGAGTTTCTCGGCGGTCATGCCGCCTGCATTGGCCATGGCGTTGATTTGCACGGGATTCAAGCAGTCCACGCCCATGTCTGCAAGGTCGGGCAGAAGGTCGGTTATGCATCCGCAGGTATGATAGAATGTTTTCCAGTCGGTATTTTGATGAATCCACTCGTTGATGCGCTTGTAATGAGGCTTGTACAGCGATTGAAATGTTTCGACGCTCGCAAATAGCGCATTCTGCATTCCAAAATCCGTACCCGAAACCCAGATAACCTGTATCCGCTCGCCGACAGCCTGCTTATATATTTCAAGGTTTTTGAGCATCACTTCGGTTTGAAGCGAAAATACCTCGTTTATGTAATCGGGATACATTAGGTGGACGGCGAGCCAGTCCTCTATTTTGCGAACGCCCTTGGGATAGGGAATGCTTATGCCCGGCACAAGCGCAACGTCACCCAGCCCCGCACCACCGAGAACGCCCATGATGGCGTAATCCGTGTTATTGTAGAGCTTCTTCGATTCTTCCTCCCAATGGCGTGCATCTTCATCCGTGCAAACGGAAAAATCAGCCTTAAAATCCTCGCGTGCATTCATATCCTCTACATCGTCAAGGTCGATAGGCTCCGAGTGGTCAACTCCATCGAAGAACGAACCTCCGTTTGGCATGCACATCGTGTATGGATAATTATCATTGCAAAGCGCGCGCACCATGGTATCGCCACGCTCATTCTTATCATATTTGAAGCCACCGCCTACTAATGTCGGCGTTCCGTCATCCATCATAAATGGCTTATAATTCTCGTTTTTATAACCGAGCGTGGTGGTTGCGTTCCAAAGCCCCACAATATCGCTTTTCACGGCCATGCGTAAATCCTCGTCGACCTCGCCGAGCATCTGCATCGGTTCGACTATACGAATGGGACGCTTTTCAAGCCCAAGTGCTTCTCTGAATTTATACATAGTGCTCGCATTCATTCCGGTTTGTCCGCACCCGCCCAAGTCGATGGGGCAACGATCGGGAGTTTTGTGATTGATTGCGGCGATTATACGCTCTCTTGATGTCATGATATGTTCCTCCGTATGATTGAAGATATTGTTATTGTACCATGTTTTAATTCATACATGTTTCAAAATATTGCTCGAATACTGCTTGAAATTGCGGCTCTGGCATTAGCGGTGAGCACGAAAGATTAGGTTGCTATATTCTTGCCTAATTCCCTAAGGCATGGTATACTCAAAAAAATTGCTCAAAGGGGACTACGCCGATGTTTATTCGGGAAAATGGTGTGCTTGTGGGTTCAACACAGTATTTTTATACCTGCACAAAAACCGCAAAAGAGATGTACCTCTATCCTCTCATACTCGGAAAATATATATGCGATCGAAATTATGTCGTGAATCGGCATAGCTTCGATAGCTTCATGCTCATCTATGTGCATTCGGGAAGCGGCTATGTTATGCACGAATCCGAGGAAATAAAGCTCAATACCGGGAACATCGTTTTGCTCGATTGCTACTCCCCTCATATATATGGGACACATACCAACTGGGAAATCATGTGGATACACTTCGATGGAATTCTTGCAAGGAAGTATTACGATGAGGCCACGGAAGAAAGGTTCATATTCGAGCTTCAAAATCCGCGAAATTGCACGAGAAACATCGAAAAAATGCTCTCCATATTCAATGAGAAGAGGCGAACGAACGAGGCACTTTTCAACAAGTATCTCGTGGATATAATGACCGAGCTAATTGTGCATTGCACCCCTCAATACGTTCGCAATGCATACGATGTAGCGATGGAGGATATTCTCACATATATCGCAGAAAACATCGAAGCGGATATCTCCATAGACTTGCTCGCAAAAAGGGCGAACCTTAGCAACTATCACTTCATTCGCCTGTTTAAAAAGGAAATAGGTTTTACACCCTATGCATACCTACTTCGAGTTCGCATACAGCGTGTAAAATTCTATCTTAGAAACACAAACTACTCTTTGCGTGAAATAGCGGAACTAACGGGCTTCAGAAGGGAAAGTAGCCTTTGCGCCGCCTTCAAAAAAGCAGAAGGAATCTCTCTGGGGCACTACCGCAAACAGGAATCACAAAAGTAAAGCAAAAGGGGCTGTAACGAACGAAAGTTCATTACAGCCCCTTCTATATTCCCGGTAATGTTAATTACATTGCCGCATCGCCCATAACTTCCATGTAGTTCTCGGGAGTTACAACGATAGCGTCAACAGCGGTTTCCATGGGAACTTCAACGCCGTTGATGATGTCAAGAAGAACGCGAACGGAACCGCCGCCAACGCCTTCTGCCGAGAAGTAGGTGGAAG
>CAYJPI010000104.1:5072-7685 GCA_964372005.1 uncultured Oscillospiraceae bacterium
CATGGCTGTGCCGCCTTCAACTTTGAACTCGTCCTTCGCCATGTAAGCGCCGAGGCCGATTACGCAAGCGTCAGCATCGAGGCCGGCGCTCTCAAGCGCACGAACCGCGCCGATGCAGCTCTCTTCGTTACCGCCCGTTACGAGCCAAGTGGTGATCTGGGGGTTACCCGTGATAACGGCGGATGCGCCTGTGAAGCCTGCATCAGTGGTGCCGTCACCGTCGCTACGGAAGATGTTATCCTGCGAGAAATCGGGGATGAGCTCCATGAACTTGTCGTATTCACCTTCTGTACGGGGTACAACGGAGGATACGGTGTCCATCGTCATGATGAGAAGGCCAACATCTTCGCGGCCTACAAGACCATTGTCGATAGCATAGTTAGCGAGCCATTCGCCGTTTGCTTCGCCGATTACGTAGCCATTGATGCCAACCCAGGGAGCGAGCTTCTCGCCATTAACTTCGAGAGCATCGTCTGCCGCAACAACGGGGATGTTAGCAGCGACGAGTTTGTCAACAACTGCCTGGCTCATCGTCTGGTCGGGAGTACATGTTACGATGCCTGCAGCGCCGTTTGCGATTGCATTGTCGAGCGCACGGTCATATTCCGCACCGTCAAGCTGAACATCAACATAGGTGAAGTCATAGCCGGCTTCCTTAGCGGCTGCTTCTGCTGCAGCGCCTTCATCGAGGAACCAAGTCTGGTCGCCGGATTTGTAGATACCGTAGATCATGCCCTTGCTTTCGCCTTCGGCAGGAGCTGCTTCCTCTGCGGGTGCTTCCTCAGCAGGAGCTTCTTCGGCTGCGGGTGCTTCAGCTGCCGGAGCTTCCTCTACGGGAGCTTCCGCTGCGGGGGCGCAAGCGAATGCGCTGAATGCGAGGCCGAGTGCCAAGAATAGTGTAAGTGCCTTTTTCATGTTGTATTTCCTCCTAGTTTTTTTATATCGTTTCGGGATTTTCCCGTTACGAACTTTATATTACATGGTTTTCATGCTTGCCGCGAGGAGTTCTTTTTCACGTCTCTGCTTGCGGATATAGTCTGATGCGAGTGCGAACAGTAGAAGGCCGCCACGTGCAAAATCATGCCAGAACGAGGGCACTTCGATCATTATAAGGCCGGTGTTGAAGAACTGTATAAGCAATACGCCAAGAACCGTGCCTCCCATGCTGCCTACGCCGCCTGTAAATGATACACCGCCGAGAATAACGGCCGTAATCGCATCGAACTCAAGGTTGATACCGGCGGAGGGTTGCCCCGTGTTCATGCGTGCGGCAAATATCATACCACCGAGGGAAGTTAGTACGCCCATAATTACATAAGATATTGTGATTATTCTCTTAGGGCGAAGTCCTGCAAGGCGCGCCGCCGCTTCGTTGCCGCCGATGGCATAAAGGCTGCGGCCGAATTTTGTTCTTGCAAGTATGAAGCCGAATATGGCGAAACATACAATTGTTATCCACACGAAATATGGGATGTTCATAAGCGGATCTCTTAGCTTTCCGATATCTCTGAATGCCGCATCGGTGATGGGGATCGGCCTACCATCGCAAATTATAAATGCGAGCGAACGTACGATCGATTGGGTAACGAGGGTTGCAATAAATGCTTGGAGCTTGATGGAGTTTACCATCCACGCATTAAAAAGCCCGATAACGGCACCCGAAAGCACTGTTACAAGTAGAGTCATTCCGAGTGAAAGGCCAACAGCATCCGACATTAGAAGAGCTGAGATTACAGCCGCAAAAGCCGAAACGGAACCGGGCGAAAGGTCATTTTGCCCTGCGATGATGAGGTAGGTATGGCCGATGGCTACTATACCGATAAGATGTGCGCCGACCATAACGTTTACTATATTCGTCCAAGATAGGAAGTTCTCGTTAAACGATGTGAACACGATAAATACGATTATTATCGCGCCCATGAGAACCAGCTTATCTCCGCCTATAGCGGAAACGATTTTCTTTATAGCGCTCGGTTGATTGGTTTGTTTTTGTTCGTTCATTGCTTATTCCTCCCCTACGAGCGCAAGGCGCAGTAGTTTATCTTCTGTGGCTTCTTCTCTGTTTACTTCGCCCACGATTTCAAGATTACGCATAACGATTATGCGGTCCGCAAGTCCGATAACCTCGGGCAACTCCGAGGATATGAGAATAACTCCTAGGCCTTGCTTTGCAAATTCGCATATCATGCGATAAAACTCGGACTTTGCGCCAACATCTATACCCTTGGTCGGCTCATCGAGTATCAGCACCTTGGGTTCGGTCGCTATCCAGCGTGCAACTATACACTTTTGTTGATTACCGCCCGAAAGCTCAACAATCATCTTTTCGGCATTCGGGGTTTTTATGTTGAAATCCTTTATGCCCTTTTCGGAGGCCAAGGCCTCTTTCTTCGATGCGATAATGCCAAGCTTATTCGAGTGTTTATCAAAGAGCGAAACATTTATGTTCCCTGCAACCGATAGGTTAGAGAGTATTCCCTGCAACTTCCTGTCCTCGGGAACGAGCACAATGCCATTGTTCATCGCTTCCTTGGGGTCGTTGTTATTTATCTTTTTACCTTCTAAGATTACCTCGCCCGTGAGCTTCTTGTCCGCACCGATTATCGCGCGGAT
>CAYJPI010000105.1:0-7673 GCA_964372005.1 uncultured Oscillospiraceae bacterium
CCCTTGCGGCCTCAACCGCCGCGTTGAGCGATAGTATGTTGGTTTGGAATGCGATGTCATCGATGGCCTTGATTATCTTATCGATCTCTTTGGACTTATTATCTATACGATCCATAGCCGCCATCATGTCGTTCATTTGCGAACTCGCAACCTCCAGTGCGGATGAAGCGCTTTGCACAGATTGCTTTGCGGTTTGCGAATCCTCGCCGGTTCTCATTATTTTGTTTGAAATAGCATCGATAGTTGCGGACAACTCCTGTATCGATGTGGCCTGCTCGGTTGCGCCTTGCGCCAATGATTGTGCGCTTATAGCAACCTGCTCTGCCCCCGAGTTCACCTGCTCGGAAACCGATTCAACCTTCAATAGCACCGCATTCAAGCCGTTTCGGAGCCCGTACATTGATTGAGCCACCTGTACAAAATCACCGACATAGTACTCTTTTACATTGCTGTCAACATCGAAGTTGCCCTTTGCCATCTCGGAAAGGCCGCCGCCAATGTCATCTATAATGACGGAAATATGCGAGGTGAATTGCTTCGTGGACACGGCAACCTCATAGATCTCCGTGTTCTCTTTGATGGAACTCATATCCACATGTAAGTTGCCGGCAAGCAGCTCGTCCATCACAGCCTTGTATTGCCGGATCGGCCGGATTAGGCTGCGTAGAAGCGTTATGGTGTTAACAACCAAAATAGCGATGGATAAAATCAATACAACAATGCCGCTTACTTCGATAACTGTGGTTGCACTATAGTAATAGCCAATTTCACTTGCCGTGCGTGCACTTAAAACGGAAGTGAATTCATCTTGCAATGTTTTTATCTCGGCGATGGTGGTTTCATAATCATCACAAAACACAAGCTCTATAGCTTGCTCAATGTTTCCGGCGGCAACTTCCTGCATGGCCTGTGTTTCAAGAGGTACCAAACCGTTAGAAAGAGATGACATCTCGTTGATAATTTCCCTTTCGGCCTGTGTAATGCCTAATCGCTCCAGCTCGGCGATGGCGCCCTCGCGGTTTTTCAGGTTCGAAACTTCGTTTTGGTAGTTACTATAGTGTACTTCGTTTTGAGTTGCTACATAGCTGCGCACCTCATCAGTCAGATAGTCCGATGCATCAATAAACCTTTGGGCATTGGTAACTAAGCTCATTTGATTCGCATTAAGGGAGTCGGTTTTGGTTGCAAATTCTCCGATGGTTATTAAACCGGCACCCAGTATTACGGTCGTAACTATTGATACAGCATTTAGAATGAATAATTTGGATCGATTTCGCTTTTTGATTTTCATATATTACCCGCCTATCACTTTAATTTACAATTTGAATTAACAGTGGTTAGTTGAACTGTATATTTACTACCTAAAAGGCAGAAAAACATACATAAATACTCATAAATCTTAACATAGTTATGGCAATAAAGCAAGGAAATGTAGCATGAAAAACCCAATCATATATAATGCCAACCATGCATAAGAAAGCTTTTGGGCGAGAGTAACAATACTGTGAATTTTGGGCAGAACGCGTGACAAACCGAATAAAAAAAGGTACAATCGGACGAGGAAGAACAAATGATTATACAATACTTATGAATGGAGGGTATGTATGAAAAAAACGATTCGCGCAATTTCAATACTTCTATGCGTACTCCTTTTTACCGCATGCACCCCTGCCGCCGCACCGGAGGAGACGCAAGAGCAACAGCGTGCATCCGTGATGGAGGAAGAAAGCGAACCTATTGTTCAATCGCTGAGCGTATCACAAACATTGCTGGGATTCATAGTCCCCGATGACGGCACAATCGAGATACATACGTTAATGCATGGATTCCTGCGAACTGCCGAGAACCTTGGATACCCGGCAAAGATATACACCGCTACCGTTGGAGATGCATCGGTGACCGCGGTGGATGATGCGATAAATGACGGATGCAAGGGACTGCTCATATATAACCCCGATGAAAGTAACAGTGCGGCCGTGGAAAAGGCAACAAGCCTCGGGATACCCGTTGTTTCGCCCTACTACGCTTCACAAGGTGCGGATGCAAGCATAGTTACCGATCTTGCAGGCTATAGCGAGGAAATTGCAAGAGGCATCGCCGAACGCATGGTTGAAAGGGAGTGTAAAGCGGGTAGAATACTTGTATATGGAAGGAATCCCGTTCCCATGTATGAAGCCTTTAAAACGGCTGTAGCAACGTATTACCCTCAATTTGAGGTAGACATGTTCACAAAAACAGCCGCCACGGATGAGGCGGCAGTGGATGAACTTGCAAACTACATCCTTTGGAACCGCGATGTAAAAGGACTATTCTGTACCGATACAGGAGATACCGTGCTAGCTGTACATGCGCGTGAACAGGCGCAGGATGAGTTTAAAGAGTTCGGTGCACCGGAAGCGGTGGGCGGCGCGGATGGCGAAGAAAGCTCGGATGATGAAGAGGAAAACGACGAATCCGAAACCGACGAATCCGAAACCGACGATGAAGAAGCAAACGACGAACTCGAAACACCAACACCAACCCCCGACCCTAATGCAACGCCCGGCCCATCGCCATCGGCGCTAATTAGCCCCACAAAAACGCCGGTTCCGGAAGGCTTGATAAGCTCTATATTGATTTCGATCGCAGGGCTTGGTATGAGCGATGATAATGTAGCGCTCATGCTCGAGAATGATATTTATGCATTCGTGCTCGAGCCATTCTACGAGGCAAGTGCACAGTCGTTCATGGCGCTTGACAGAATATTGCGAGGACAGGATGTACCTGAGAATACTCGGGTGCATATGCCGATAGTTCGCCAAGACAGTTTGGAAAAATTCAAGTTGATTCATGATGAAGTTACCGAGTGGTTCGGCCATGAATCGGCAGTATCTTGAAGGGAAGTAATTTGTGCGTAGCGAAAGGGATGCTAAACAAAAATATAAAGCGATAGACTTTATCACCATATTCATCGTGCTCGGGCTGGTGCTCTTTGGGCTACTCACCCTATTGAATGTATGGGCAGACCCTTTTACGGGCGATGAGCAAGGCTTTTATGACATCTACGATAATTTGAACTTTGAATATGTGCAAAGGCAGATCCTAAACTTTATGGTTGGGCTTGCCGGGCTTCTTGTTATGCTTGTGGTTGACTACCATATGTATAAGATCGCGAGCAGATATGTGTACATAGCTATTTTGGTGCTCCTCGTCATTTTGCTTTTAACGCAGGTGACAAACCGCGGCATCATGGCATGGTTCAGTTTTGGGGCGATGAATTTGCAGCCGTCAGAGCTTTGCAAGGTTGCGCTAATCGTAATTCTCTCCGAGCATGTTGCGGCGTGTATGGAGAAGGATGGGCGATTGCAGGGTATAAAAAATATAGGTATTTCTCTAGGCTACTTCATCATCCCCTTCACTTTGATCGTATTGCAACCCGACATGGGAACTGCCTTCGTTATACTGTGCCTGTTTCTTTGCATACTGTTTGTAGGAAGAATAAGCTGGAAATACATAGCAGGTGCGGTTGCAGCGGCAGGGATTCTGTTTCCGCTTGGTTACTTCTTCATATTGAGTGATAGCCAGCGCGAGCGCATCGACGTGTATCTAAACCCGGCATTGGCCGATCCGCAGGATGCAGGAATGCATGTTATGAGGAGCAAAGAGGCTATCGGATCGGGTCAGCTATACGGTAAAGGCTACTTTACGGAAGGTACACTCGCGCAACTTCAATACGTGCCCGAAAGCCATACCGATTTTGTTTTTTCAAGTATCGCGGAAGGGCTTGGGTTTATCGGTGGAACTATTGTTATCGTGGTGTACTTCCTTCTTATGTTCCGATGGCTCTACGTTGCACTCAACGCAAAGGACTACCTTGGTACATGCCTTGTTGTAGGCGCAACCGGAATGATACTTGCGCATGTGTTCGAGAATATCGGCATGACAATCGGGCTGATGCCCGTTACGGGTATACCGCTACCCTTCTTGAGCTATGGGGGATCAAACCTGCTAACGAATATGCTAACCGTTGGAATTGTGCTAAATGTCTGGATGCGACGGCAACAGAAACGATAAATAACTACGCAAAGCAAAGTAATAGCAAAAGGCCACATCGAAATTACTTCGGTGTGGCCTTCTTATATTGCCTTACCCCATGGATCGCGAAGCGGTTCATGGAAATGGGGTCAAGGGGATAACATCCCCTTGCAGGGGTTATAGGGGACGGAGTCCCCTAGGGTAACAGGGGTCTTAGGGGACAGCGTCCCCTAACGTAACCATCGTACCATCGTACCCTCGTAACCACCATACCCTTATCGTGCCCCGGCTCTACGCGAACGCATCTTCTGCACGACGATGATGGCGCCGATAATCACGAGCCCGACCACGTCGGTGATGGAACCGGGGACGATCATGCATAGGCCGCCGCCCACGAGGAGTATTCGCTCATACCAGTAGCAATCATCCTGCACGAAACCGGCGAGTCCCCCGGATAAACCGTACATACCTATGAGCGCCGTTGCAACATTGAGGACGATGTCAAACACATTCGAATCAATCATGAGCATAGCGGGGTTGAGCACGAAGATGTATGGCACGATAAACGCGCCTATAGCAATCCGCGTGGCGGTCACCCCCGTCCTAAATGGCGACCCCTTGGCTATCGCCGACCCGGCCATGGCCGCGAGTGCGACAGGCGGTGTTATATCCGCTACGATGCCGAAGTAGAACACGAACAAATGCGCGCTCATTATCATGGCCATGGTCGCATCGTTTACATTCGCGATGCCCTGCTGTGCGCAAAGCATGGTAATGATCGCAGGTGCACACACGGTTGATGTTATTAGATAGTTCGCGGTAGTAGGTATACCCATACCGAGAATTATCGATGCTATCATGGTGAAGAACATCATAAGGAAAATGTTGTTGCCTGCAAGATCCGCAAGCCCGGTTGCAAACTTGAGTCCAAGCCCGGTCAATGTTACAGCGCCGACTATCATACCCGCCGTGGCGCATGCAACGGCAACCGATAGAACACTCCTCGCGCCCGTCTTTAAACTATCAAGAACATCCTTGGGCTCGAAGCCGAGATCGCGGCGAATGAGGCATATTATCATCCAAAGCGCGATTGCACCGAGCGCATAATAGCCAACATCCTCTTTACCTAGGAATATTACTGCCGCAGTGAGGCCGCCTATGGGGATGAACGAGAGCCACCTTATCGAGTATGCCATCAAAGACGAGAGTATCGCGCCGAGCGCCGCGTAAGTGGGCGTAAGGCCAAACGACAAAATGAATATCATGAACACGAGAGGAAGAAGGAGATAACCGCGATCCTTCATTACTTCGCCAAGCTTAGGCATCTCTTCATCGGGGAGACCTTCAAGCTTGAGCTTGCGCGCTTCGTGATGCACGGAGATCAATATCCCCGAGAAGTACAATAGCGCCGGGATGACATCGGAGATTACAACATCGCCGTATGCAAAACCGGTTACCTCAGCCATTAGGAAAGCTGCAGCACCCATTATCGGGGGCATGAGCTGGCCGCCCGTCGATGCGGCGGCTTCTACGGCACCTGCAAACTCAGGTTTGTAGCCCATTCGCTTCATAGCAGGTATGGTGAATGATCCGGTTCCGACGGTGTTAGCAACAGACGAACCCGATACAGTGCCCTGAAGTGCGGATGAAATAACAGCAACCTTGGCAGGGCCGCCGATGCGCTTGCCTGCAATGGCATTGGCAAGGTCGATAAACAGTTTGCCAACGCCCGTCTTTTCAAGGAAGGCTCCGAATAATATGAATAGGAATATGAAGGTAGAACTTACACCAAGCGGTGTGCCGAACACGCCGGATTGAGTGTAATACATGTGCGTTGTTACCTGCTTTATCGAATAACCGCGATGGCCGAATGTGCCGGGGATTAGATCGCCAAAGAAAGTATAAAGCAAGAAGCAACCAACGATTATCAGTATCGGTATGCCGACAACTCGCCTACATGCTTCAAGCACGAGAATTATGCCGATAACGCCGATTACGATCTCTTCCGCTCCATAGTTGCCCATCGTGCGTGCGAGATCCTCGAAATTCCAAGGGATGTACAAAGTGACTACAAGCGATATGAAGGCAAGCACCCAATCATACCAAGGGATTACATCCTTTCGCATACTGCGCTTTGCAGGGAAGAGCAGAAATACCAAAAAGAGCACGAAGCTCAGGTGATATGCTCTTAATAGATTTTGTGGAATGGTGAATACGCTCGTGTAGAGCTGGAAGAGCGAGAATGCGATGAGTATCGCCGCTGTCAAAAAAGTAAGGTTTTTGCCTAAACGATTGCGGTATGTACTCTCGCGATCATACAAAGCAAGAACGGCTTCCGCTTGCGCGGCGGCTATCTCTTCTTCGCTCATGCCCGTCGTATCGATGTTAGCAAGAACATCCTGTTCGTTGACGGTATTTTTTTTCTTTTTAAAGAACGCCATAGATATCTCCTTTTCTTATTTTTTTGTATTTGTATATGAAGCGTGATGTGTAGACAACATCTAAATCATACGCCTAAAGTCAAAGCATGAAATGCAATTTCAAACAGCGATGCAGACCTTACGCTAACTTCGATAAGCTCGCCCACACCGGAAATTTCGTTGAGGTAAATGGTTTCGCCGCGATGCGTCAGGCGGTGATCGGGGATCTCCTGCATCATAATATAGAATGATTCGCTCCAACTATCGATTCCCGTAAGAAGATACCCTTCATCGGTTTTCGTGAACGTGCTACCTATGCCATCTTCGGGGATGGGTACGCCTGCGCCAAATGTTTGAAAAAGTGTTTCGGTGGTGTGCATCATCTCGTTTTCGTATACGAATGTATCGCGAATGGGCGAGAGGTTTACACTGTGTGTGTAGGTAATGTAAAATTCCTCGTTTTCTTTTAGCGGCTTCATTAGCACAGTACCGCCTTCGGCGTTCCTTCCCATTGTTATCACCAGCTGGGGGAAACATGGTATAGAGAAAAATATTGTTATCACAAAAACAAGAATGAGGGGAACAAGCCACAATCGCTTGTTCCCCTTCTTCATTGCTTCATTTTGTGCGTTTAAGGGGCTCATCCTTCTTATTTTACGCCGATTTCGGTGTAGTAGCGCTCAGCACCCGGATGGAAGGGAACGGAAACGCCCGTTACTGCCGCCGCGGGGTCGAGGTCAGCCGCTTTAGCATGCTGGATGCTGTCCTTGTTCTCAAAGAGTGCCTTTGTGATCTGGTATACCACTTCTTCGTCGAGGTCCTTCGAGCAAGTAAGCGTTGCAAGAACGGTTACGGTTTCAACACCTGCGATGCCTTCGTATGCCGCATCGTCGATGGTGTAGTTGGTATAGAAGGGATAGTCGGCAATAAGTTGTTCCGCTTCGGGGCCTGCGATGGGCACGAGGCTTACGCTGGTTACCGCATTAAGTTCGGTGATAGCGGGGTTGGGTACGCCTGCGGTTACGAAAGCCGCATCGATGGTGAGGTTCTGCATAGCGGTGGAGCTATCGCCGAAGCCTAAGTATTCAACCGTACCCAGATCATCGTAGGTAAGGCCGTATGCCGCGAGAATCTGGCGTGCGTTAGCTTCTGTACCCGAACCGAGGTCGCCCACGGACACGCGCTTGCCTGCAAGATCCGCAACGCTTGTGATGCCTGAATCAACCGTGGCTACAAGCT
>CAYJPI010000106.1:0-1785 GCA_964372005.1 uncultured Oscillospiraceae bacterium
AGGCAAGCGCGTTCATACCGGGCGAAGCAGAAACGACCAAGTAGCGCTTGATACGCGCATGTATTTGATGCGCGCCATGGATGAAACCAAGGGGCATTTGACTAAGCTGCTCAAAGCCATTGTCGATACCGCATCGAAGCATTTGGATACTGTTATGCCGGGATACACTCACCTTCAAAAGGCACAACCCATCACATTTGCCCATCACTTGATGGCATACTTCGAAATGTTCCGCCGCGATATCGGCCGCTTGGACGATTGCCGCAAACGCACGGATTACATGCCACTTGGCTCGGGTGCTCTTGCAGCAAGCACTTATCCTATTGATCGTGAGATGGTTCGTAAGGAGCTCGGCTTTTCAAACATAACTTCGAACAGCCTCGATGGCGTTAGCGACCGTGATTTTTGCATCGAGTTCGCATCAGCGGCGTCGATTACTATGATGCATCTATCGCGTTTTTGCGAGGAGATGATCCTTTGGAGCTCGGACGAGTTTCGCTTTGTCGAAATGGATGACCGCTACTCTACAGGATCATCCATCATGCCGCAAAAGAAGAACCCTGATGTCGCTGAACTCATTCGCGGAAAAACCGGCCGCGTGTATGGTGATCTAACTGCCCTTCTCACCATGATGAAGGGTCTTCCGCTTGCATATAATAAGGACATGCAGGAGGATAAGGAACTGGTTTTTGATGCTCTCGATACCGTGAATGGATGCCTCATGATGTTTACGCGTATGTTTGAAACCATGAGAGTAAATAAGGAAGTAATGAAAAAAGGAGCGGCTCGCGGCTTTACCAATGCAACGGATGCGGCCGACTATCTCGTAAAAAAAGGCATGCCCTTTAGAAGTGCACACGAGGTTGTGGGTGCGTTGGTGCTCGCATGCGTGAAGCGCGGTATCGGCATCGACGACTTGACACTCGACGAGTTGAAGGAATTCTCCGGTGTATTCGAAGAGGATGTATTCGTCGCCATCTCGATGGAAAGTTGCGTTCGTGACCGTGCTGTGGTGGGTGGGCCCGCACCGGAAGCTGTGGCGGCACACATCGATATTGCGAAACAATATCTTTCAAGCATATAGGGGGCCATAGTTGTGGAATTTGAAGATTGTAAAACGGCATGCTTATAAACGCGCTGTTTTTGCAATCTTCTTATGTCTAAATTAAGAAAAACAAACATATTTTTCGTTGATTTAACATTTCTGTGCTTTTCTTCTTATCATCATATGATATACTGTAAATAAGACATATAATTAATTAAACAAGGAGGCTGCCTATGAGCGAACATCGTTATGTGCCCGAACTTGACGGGAATTTAAGAAGCCATATGATAAAGGTGCCCGAGATTATCAACCAGGCGACAGGAATCAGCATTTTCGGTAAATTGATAAAATCGTTAGCGTTTACAACGGATGTTGCCATAATTAAAAACATCAATGCAAATGCAATAATTGCCGTTTATCCCTTTACGCCGCAACCTGCCATCACACACTCGATAATGAGCGTGGCCGACGTGCCCGTATTCTGTGGAGTGGGGGGCGGAATTACCGGCGGAAAACGCACGCTTAATATCGCCCAAGATGCAGAGTTTCAAGGTGCTATGGGTGTTGTTGTTAACGCACCTACATCCAATGAGACTATTGAGGGCTTGAAGCGCATTATCGACATCCCCGTAGTTGTTACCGTAATATCGGAACATACGGATATAAAGGCTCGCCTTTCGGCAGGTGCTGATATATTCAATGTTTCGGGTGGGCAAAACACCGCCAATATAGTTAAAATG
>CAYJPI010000106.1:1795-6536 GCA_964372005.1 uncultured Oscillospiraceae bacterium
ACCCTTATGTGCCAATAATTGCAACGGGCGGCATGAGCGTTGATAGCATAACGATGACGCTAAAGGCCGGTGCAAACGCCATCACATACACCCCGCCTGCACAGGCGATGCTTCTAAAGAGCATGATGGAGAAATATAGAAGCCAGTGGGACGACGAATAATTACATAATATCCCTTTCGTTTTTTTGCCATCCACCGCACATACTATTGAGGAATAAAAAGCGGGAGGCGAAACAATTGGATTGGAATGTAATATGGATCTTGGTGCAGGTAGCTATTTTGGTAGCCGTAATCACGGTGATTGCGTGGAAGAAAAAACGTAAATATATCCACGAAAAGCCGATCAAACCGACGCAGAACTCCGCAAAGATGCAACAGATAATAAACATGCGCGCACGGCGCTTAAACGAGCCGCTTGCCGAGACTGTGCGGCCTGTAAACTTCTCTGACATTATTGGACAAGAGGAGGGAATTCGCGCTTTGAAAGCGGCACTTTGCGGCCCCAACCCACAGCATGTTTTGATATTCGGGCCTCCGGGCGTCGGCAAAACCTGCGCGGCGCGCCTCGTCTTGGAAGATGCAAAAAAGAAAGTTCATTCGCCTTTTACACATGAAAGCAAATTCATCGAAGTGGACGCAACTTGCGTGCGCTTTGATGAACGTGCCATTGCAGATCCGCTTATCGGCTCGGTGCACGATCCTATTTATCAGGGTGCGGGCTCGCTTGGAACTCAGGGTGTTCCGCAACCCAAACCCGGTGCGGTTACAAAAGCTCATTGTGGGGTGCTGTTCCTCGATGAGATAGGTGAACTGCATCCCATGCAGATGAATAAGCTGTTGAAAGTACTGGAAGATAGAAATGTAAAGCTCGAAAGCGCCTACTATTCGTCGGACAATTCTAATATCCCTCAGCACATACATGACATATTTGAAAACGGTCTACCGGCCGATTTTAGGCTTGTCGGCGCAACAACAAGAAGGCCGGAGGATATTCCGCCGGCACTCAGGTCGAGATGTCTTGAATTATATTTTAAAGAATTAACACGTGAAGAATTAGAGAAAATTGCCATTGGAGCCGCAAAAAAGGCAGGGTATGCCCTCACCGAAGATGCGGCAAAAATGGTTTCTTTGCATGCGCACAGCGGCAGGGATGCGGTGAACATAATTCAATTATGCTCGGGCATAGCATACGACTCAAACAGGCGCGAAATAGAAAAATGCGATGTTGCGTGGGTGTGTAGAACCTGTAAGTATACTCCTCGCATCGAACAGCATATGCCGCTTTGCCCGTCGGTAGGCCATGCAAATGGGCTTGCGGTGGCAGGAGCGAGCGGATTGATAATAGAAATTGAATGCATGGTGCAAAGAAATGCAGAACAAAAGCGCGGAAATCTCATATTAAACGGCGTTGTAAGCGAGGAAGAGATAGATCTTCAAGGAAGGCGATTGAAGAGGAAGAGCATGGCGCTAGGATCGGTTGAAAATGTGCTCGCATCTTTTGCCAATGGCTTAAAATTCAGTTTAGATCCATTCGACATACGCTTTAATATTCCGGGAGCAATGCCGGTTGATGGGCCGAGCGCAGGCGTAGCCATAGCTATCGCATTGTATAGCGCACTTACCAATAAGCCATCCGACCATTTGCTATGCGCCACCGGCGAGATAACAATAGGCGGCGAAGTAAGGCCCGTTGGTGGGGTGAGGGAGAAGATTGCAGCGGCAAAATCGGCGGGGGCAATGAAAGTTCTTATACCGAGCGCAAATTGGGAAGCGGATTTCGAAAACATGGGTGTACAAGTAATCGCCGTGTCAACATTGAGGGAAGCTTTGAGGGTTGCCTTCTCAAATGTGCTTGCTAAACAAGTTCCGAGCATGCCGTCAGCCGGAAATACTCGTGATGAGCAGGTGGCATCTCTAACTCACACGTAAATTTCACGTATGTTTCACGAAATAGAGGTTTGCATATTGCTTTCACAATCTGTATAATAGGGATGATGAATGAGGTGAAAACAATGCAAACATTACCTGTAATTCCCCTTAGGGGCATAGTGGTTTTGCCGGGTGAAGTAATTCACTGCGATGCAGGCCGAAAGAAAACACTAAGTGCAATGCAAAGCGCCGCATCGGGTGACGGATACGCGTTCTTTACTGCACAAAAAGATGCGCAAAAGGTTGAGATAGCTCCTCACGACATGTACACCGTGGGTACAATTTGCAAAATCAAGCAAGTATTCCGCATACATGGCGAAGGCTTACATATGCTCGTGACCGGCGTGTCGCGCGGACGTATCAAGGAATTTACATCACGCTCTCCACACTTTGAGGCTGTTGTGTTTGACCTTCCTGAGGTTGATGGCGCACCGCCGATAGTGGAAGCTATGCGTAGGCGCGTGGTTGAGTGCTTTGAAGAGTACTGCAAGTTCAATCCCGGGCGCATCACAAGCGATCAAAAGCAGGACATTTTATCGCTAACCAATGTGAGCGAGCTTACATATGCCGTTACGAGGCATACCGTACAAGGCGTAGAGGATCGCCAGCGCATACTCAAGGAGGATGAAATCGAAGCACGCATGCTGTGCTTGGAACAGCTGCTTGCACGCGAAATTGAAGTTTTGAAAGTGGATCAGATGCTTGCACTCAAGGTGAAACAGCGCCTTGAGAAAAATCAGCAAGACTATATACTTCGCGAAAAGATCAAGGTTATTCGCAAGGAACTCGGAGACGATGGCGAGGATGAGGCCGATGCATATACTCGGCGCATGAACGAAAAGGAACTCCCCGACAATGTAAAAGAGCGGCTTGAAAAAGAGATTAAGCGCTTACGCTCGCTACCGACAGGATCGCACGAGCGTCCATCGACCGAAAATTACATTCAATGCGTTTTGGATTTACCTTGGAAGGAAGAGAGCGAAACAAACATCGATACCTTGCATGCAAAAGACGTGCTCGATAAGGATCACTACGGTATGCAAAAGGTTAAGGAACGCATAATCGAATATCTTGCCGTTCAAAAACTTACGGGTAAGCCCAATGGGCAAATACTTTGCCTTGCCGGCCCTCCGGGTGTCGGAAAAACGTCCATCGCCTCCGCAATTGCAGAAGCGACGGGGCGCAATTTCGTGCGCATGAGCTTAGGCGGCGTGCATGATGAAGCGGAGATTCGAGGCCATAGGCGCACATACATAGGTGCGATGCCCGGAAGAATCATCGCGGCTATGCGGCAGGCAAAGAGCATCAACCCCGTATTACTTTTCGATGAAATAGATAAGCTTGGCAAGGATCATAGAGGTGATCCCACATCTGCGATGCTTGAAGTTCTTGATAGTGCACAGAACTTTGAATTTAGGGATCACTTTTTAGAATTGCCCTACGATTTGTCGAAAACCATGATTTTAACGACGGCAAACAATGTCGACGCCATACCCGGCCCGCTTAGGGATCGTATGGAGATACTAAATGTGCCGAGTTATTTGCTTGATGAAAAGGTGCAAATAGCGAAATTACATTTGCTTCCGCGCCAAATTGAGAAGAACGGATTGAAGCGTTCATCCATTAGAATAAGCGATGAGCAACTTGAAGAGGTAATTGACGGATACACACGCGAAGCAGGAGTTCGTACTCTCGACCGTACGCTGAGCAAGATTTGCCGCAAAGCCGCGCTTGAAGTGGTGGAAGGCAAGAAACGCGTATCTATAAGTAAAAAGAAGATAGCGCAATACTTAGGAGATGTACGTTTTAAACGCGATTTGGTACAAAAAGCGCCATTGGTGGGCGTTGTAACCGGGCTTGCATGGACATCCGTCGGTGGAGATACCTTGCAGGTGGAAGCGAGCACCGCCGTAGGAAAGGGCAACTTGAAGCTCACAGGCCGCCTTGGTGATGTAATGAAGGAAAGTGGCCAAGCCGCAATGACCTATATTCGCGCACATGCGGCTGAATTGGGGCTTGATGCAAACTTCTACGAAAAGGTTGACATACACGTGCATGTGCCCGAAGGAGCGGTACCTAAGGATGGCCCGAGCGCAGGTATAACGATGACCGTAGCGATCATAAGCGCACTGACCGGCATCAGGGTAAAGCCATTCGTTGCGATGACGGGCGAGGTTACATTGGTTGGCCGCGTGCTCAAAATCGGCGGCTTGCGTGAAAAGCTCCTTGCCGCGCTTCGTGCGGGGGTACAAACGGTGCTTTTGCCCGAGGAAAACCGAAGTTCGCTTTCCGACGTTCCTGAGCATGTGCTCGAGTCGCTCGATATTCGCTTCGTTTCGCATATTGATGAAGTGCTGAATATCGTGCTTGAAAGTGTACCGATAAGAATCGTAGAGCCCGGCGATGCCGGCGCGTTTATTCCAAACGTACAGGAGAGCATCCGCTGCGACGGAGTGTAAAGAAGGGGAATTATGAAAGAAACAATGGCAAAGAACAATGCCGAAATCGTCTTGGACGAAACAAGCGAACCCCAAAAGGAAGCGTTTCGCATAAAACAAGCGACCTTCGTGACGAGCGTAGGCGCAACGTTGCTGTATCCTGAAGAGCGCCCATTGGAGATTGCTATAATTGGCAAATCTAATGTAGGCAAGTCTAGCCTTATTAATTCGCTTTGCAACAACTATAAGCTTGCAAAAACTTCGCAGAACCCCGGTAAAACGCGGCTTCTCAATTATTTCTTGATAAACCATGCATTTTACATCGTGGATCTGCCGGGCTATGGCTTTGCAAGAGCGCCCAAGGATCAGCAGGC
>CAYJPI010000106.1:6546-7643 GCA_964372005.1 uncultured Oscillospiraceae bacterium
GCCGCTTGGGGAGCGCAGATGGAAGCATATCTAAGTGCAGGGCGTGTTGACCATATTTTCCTGCTCCTCGATATACGCCATGCCCCAACGGAAGAGGATAAAGCGATGTTTAGGTACATCCTGTACTACTCCATCCCGTTTACACTTGTGGCTACAAAGGCGGATAAGCTTGCAAGGTCCAAACAAAAGCAAGCGGCTAATGCTGCTGCCAAGGCTTTGGGAGCGCCCCCTTATGCCATTCCCTATAGCGCGCATAGCGCATCGGGGAGGGAAGAGCTTATAAAGAAAATAGGTCAAATATATGATGATAGGGATATTTTTCGTTCCGAATAATTTGACGAATATATTTTCCTCGATTTCTTCAAAATAACAGTTGACAGATAGTCATGTGTTTTGCATAATGTTGGTATACAAGGATTTTAGATATCCGGTAAACCGTATTTAAGCACATTTCTGTCATGATTCTTGGAGGAATATCAGTATGGTATTAAAAAAATGCCCAATATGCGAACTAAACTACGTTCGCGCTGAAGAGAAAAGCTGTAATGTATGTAATCGAAGCAAGGTGAAATCCTCGCATGAAGAGCGGGCTATGTGCATCGTTTGCGCGGAGCATAGTGTGCGCGAGGGAATGGACATGTGCACGCATTGTATGCGTGAGCAGGAAAGACGAGATTCGTTTGAGGCTTTTGAAAAACCTTCAGCCGACTCGGCAATGAACAACTTAGAGGTAAACGCGCTCGACGAGATCAATGTTCCCACTTCCGACGATATTCCAAGCGAGGAATACCGCGTTATACGCCGTGAATTCGCCATGGAAGACGATTCGATGGATGAACTGCAGGAGGACATGGCCAGAGCGCAATGAGGAATGTATGCGTGTTTTTGCGATAGGCGACTTGCACTTGTCCGGCAGTGTGGATAAGCCGATGGATATTTTTGGCGCGGCTTGGGATAATCATGCGGCTCGAATAAAGGAAAACTGGTTTGATACGGTGGGGGAGGATGATGTTGTTCTTCTGCCGGGAGATTTGAGCTGGGCGATGACCTTGGAAGAGGCAAAGATCGACCTTGATTATTTGATTGACCTTCCGGGC
>CAYJPI010000107.1:0-7524 GCA_964372005.1 uncultured Oscillospiraceae bacterium
GGAGCGCATCGGGGTCTTGCGCCATCGGCTCTGCTTCATCCGAAAAGCGCAAGCCCATGAGGCCATACAACATTTTGATAATATGAAAGAGCTTTACCCCATCCTCTGGGGTGTTCATCGTGATGAAGATGTTCGTAAGGCGGTTGATGGTCTCCATATCACCGCCCGTCGTCACCCATACCATTTCCACGAATGGTTGCGTGATCGCGCCCGAGACAAGGTTAATCTTGTCCTTGTTCAGTTTGCCGGATGGAGTAATGATGCCCTTTGTGCGTAGGGTGGTTGGTTTGTTTTGCATGGTGGCCTCCTTTTGTAGCGTTATCTAATTTGTATGCCGTATTAAATATAAACACAAATTCTATGGTTGTTCTTTGTTGACGAATTAATTTATATATGATATTATTAATAATAAACATTATTTATTTTTCAATTCTAAAAGGAGAGCATTAGAGAATGGATACTAGCTCATGCGAAACACAGTTCAGCATATATAAGGTTGATATCGAAAGGGTTGCAGACATATTTCCTGATGAAGATTGTTCTGTGGTTGAGGTTATAGTTAGAAGATTGGTATCTGAAATAGAAGCAACTATAAAGTCAAGAACTACCTATGATTGGCATAAATGTTTTATGTATAAACAACTTAATGGCATTTTATTCAGAACCACACACACCCCCGACTGGAGACAAGCGCTATTATTTGTGATAAATAACAATGAATTGGTGAGCGACGATGCTCACATGGAATTGCAAATAACCAACTCTAATATTTCCTATATAATGTTTTGTACCCATCAGGATGGCATATATGTAATGACAGGTGGTTATGGGAGCTTTTACATCAGAGACTATATAGAGAAAAACTACGGTTTATATCTGCTCCCAAAGCTTTTAGACAAAAACAACCCTGTCGTAAAAAACGTTATTGAAAACAATTTGACTGGCAACCGAGTATCGACTCATCGGACTAACAGATCGAATACAAGCTTTGTGGTAGAGCAAGATTTATCAAGCATATATAAGCAATTAAACGTTGAAATTGAAAGGGATGCTGCCTCTATGATAGGAGTAGAGTTTGATCCTGACGAATCCGAGAAAAAAAGATTAAATTTAATAAACAAAGACTCTATAGTAATTCGAAGGTCGTTATCTATGCGTGAGCTGTTAAAGGTAATATCGAAGTTACACAGCATATATAAAAAACCAGATAGTTTTGTGCTAAATTACTTGGTTCCCGTGAAAAAGAAAGATATCAAAACATCTGATCTTGTTGATAAGTTAATAAGCTGCTTTGTTGAAAATAAGTATGAAGCATTCATCATAGTTGGGGATAATGTGGAAAAATACGTTGTGAACTCCGATAGATATTTCGTTACAAATGAAAATGGAGAATGCTTCATTGATACCAGGGAACCGATTACATTAGCTCGCATTGTTAATGAGCTTAATGCTAAAGGAATCAAAACAGCTCGAAGTTTATTTTCAAAAATATTAAAAAAATGGAAGATTGAAACAAAAGGTGAAAATGGAGAAAACGTGCTATTCCCTCAAAAAATAATAAATACATTGCAGGGATTTGTTGAATATGGCGATAATAAGCTACCTTGTTATCTTATTAACGGAAATTGGTACATTTTCGATGAAAAGTATCATGACTTTCTTCACCGTGAGTATATGGAATTGTTTGATTATAATGAAAGTAGACAAGCAGGAATAAAAACCAAGTATAAGCTAGTAAAGGAATGCGAAACCGAGAACGCCTATAATGATGCCCTAAAATCAGAAGCAAACATTATCGTTGCGCACACTGCATTGGTTCAAAAAGTTGAAATTGCTGACGCTATCTTCTGGGATGAGACAACTCTGTATTTAATGCACAACAAATTATGCTTCAACGGTATCGGTGCAAGAGATTTGCTTAATCAAATAGTGACATCCTCTGAACTATTGCAAAAAAACCTCCTTCTTAACCGCTCTGAGTTTCTGAAAGAGTACTATACTAGCATATGCAGACGAAATGATATTGATACCCTTTCCCAAGCTAACGAGGAGGAATTTACAGGATTATTTTCAAAGAAAATATGTTATATTTCTGGATTTTTAAAGGGTTATTGGAAGGATACTAATTCTACTTATGCTAAATACCTTACTGTTGAAACAAAACGAAAACTCCAAAATAAGGGGTATGAGTACATTCTTCTGGGTATTAGATGACCATATAAAAAAGAATTATTTCTTATTTGTTTTATATGTGCAAAGTCATTATTCGACGACGGTTTGTGAAAAAAGCTATTATGTAACTACTTATAAGGCAGGTTCACGCTAACAATTAAATATGATTATGCTAATAAATATTGCATAAGAATTGCGTCCATAGAGTATTAGAAACATGTCACCATTTTGCATTTTTTGCTTAAGATTTAGTGCCCAGAATCATTGTTATTTTGAGGACTATGAAGGATTTAACACCATAGTATGATCGCATGCATATGTAATCTTTTGAATGAAAATGAGGTGATATCCCAAATGATTTTAGAATCACAACATTGAAAAGGCCTGAGAATATAATCATACACTTTCTATAAGTGGTTTTTATTAATGCAAATAGGTAATGTCCCAGTCATACACGGGGTGGCGGGGAGCACAACCAAAATGATGTCCGGATTTGAAAATCAAATTTTAAGTCTATATCAAACAAAATGCATATTAGTCGGGAAGCCCATTTTCTTTTTAGAAATTCAGAAAAGATAGCACACAAAAAGTACAATCAATACAAGGTTGGTATAATTATACGGCACAAATATTGTAAAAATATTACAATATACTATGGTGCCCGGAGCTATCACATTTTCTCCTCAAAATTGGCGACCAAAAAAATCGCATTTTTTATGGTCGCAAAAAAATGTGGCACCACAAATTAGGGTTGGGCACCATAAATTGAAACTGGGCACCATTATGTTGTTCGGCAGAAGAAGCGAAAATTTTAGAACCATCCTTATCCGTGCAAAATTTGGAGTATAATAATGCACTTTCAAAAAATGATTTTTAGTAATTCAAACAGGCATTTTTGAGGTCATGCATGTATGATTTTAGGGCTACCTGAAAATTGGTGACCAAAATTCAAAAAACAAGTTATAAAACGATAAAATGCCTAAAATTACCAGTTGCAAGAAAACCCTTTATTTATCTAAGTTTTTTCAGAAAAGATATAAGAAGAAATAAGTAAATATATGGCAATTTTACCCTAAATGTGCCGCTCGAAATCAGTTTGCCGGTAACTCCGGCACGTGGGTTCGAATCCCACCCGCTCCGCCAGTTGAATCGGGATACCCCTTTCGAACCTCAAACATAAGACTTCGATAAGGTATCCCTTTTCTATGCCTAAATTGCGGACATTTTCCATCATATCACTGCAAAATTACGAGACACAAATAATGTAACCTTACAAAACGGAAATAATAATTTGAAAAACGAATAGTTTCGAACCGTCTTGTATCGTGCTAATCTTTGATTGTGCGGCTAAAATACCTTTCCTCAAAGGCACTTGGGGTGATGTAACCGATTGTGCTATGTGGACGGTTTGTATTGTAAAATACGATGTAGGCAGCTACACGTTCCTTGAATTGCGCTTGCGAATCATATGTTGTACGATAGATTTCCTCCTGCTTCAGTGAGCTAAAGAAGGATTCCATTACGGCGTTATTGCACGGATGTCCTGTGGGGGAAAAGGATTGTTTCACGCTTAGATTAGACAACAATGTGCAAAATGCGTTAGCCGTATACTGTACGCCTCGGTCGCTGTGAAACATAAGATTATTTGGTTTTCTTGATGCATACGCCTCTTTGAATGTTGCAGAAACGAGTTTTGCGCTATGATTGGGGCTGATGCGATGCGCTAATACTTTGCGTGCATAAAGGTCAATAATGACGCATAGATACATCCATTTTCCTTTGACTTGAAAGCATGTTGTATCACTGACCCATATCTCATTTGGGCGGTCCACATGAAAGTTCATCTGCAATTTGTCGCTTTTCTTGTTTGATAGCTTTTGATGTGTTTTCTTTGAACGCATACGAACACTCTCAAGACCCAACTCGCGCATGATTTGAAGAACATACTCGGCAGAAACCTTGTGTCCTCGTTGTTTAAGTACCGCATGGATTTTCTTCGCTCCAAAAATTTGATGGCTCTCCTCGAACACCTGCTGCACAAGTACGGACATTTGTTCCCTCCGCACCTGATAGCTTGTATTCGATTTTTTGTTGCGAAGCATATGATTGTAAAATGTGCCCCGATCTACATCGAGGGCATCACAAAGAACTCGAACCGCGTATTGACCATGCAATGCCTCGAGTGCATATAGCCTATCCTTTAGCGGCGAGGATGCTGTGCATGGCACATTTTTAAGCACCGCTATGATATCCTCACTGCGCCACAAGCGTTGTTGCAATTTATGATTCATGGCTTGTCCATCTTTGCCGGAAGAATCTTCAACTTCTTTAATCCATCTGTAAAAAGTGCTTCTTGGGATGTCATGCGCAAGGCAAATATGCGTTGCCGGTTGACCGTCGCGGTAGAGCTGTATTAGCTCAAGCTTTTTGTCGTGTGCATATTTAGTTTTCATGTTGTTCTCCTTTTGATGTTATTACATGTATTATCATAGTGTGTTTTGGCGGAGGAAGGTAAGAGATTGGAATATATAATGTTCTATTAACAGCTCTGACTAGTTGGGAATGATTGGATAATCTGAAAAGCTAAACACAAGTACGAAGCGTGCACGCGAAAGCATTGCTATTTTTATCGAAATCACATATAATAAAAGCAAGAAATTCACAAAGGTGGTGTAAGTTTTGAAAACCATGCCCACGGAAAATGGATCGTTTGAAAATATGGATCATAAAACATACGCTGTAAAAGGGATTACGTTTACGGTGAAGAATTCGCAATCCGAACAAGACTTATCGGAAACACGCGCAATAAGAGATAATGTTAAGCGCACCGTAAGTGAGCAACGGGCTAACGGACATAGGATTGCAAAATATAACAGCGTACAAAAGAGAGCATATTTTGAATGAGCATAGATAAGAAACATTTTCCCGAAATAAGGGTTTATGCAGGACCAAACGGATCGGGCAAAAGTACAATCACGCTAAAAGAAGATATTATCGGCGAGTACATCAACGCCGATGATATTAAGCGTGAAAAGAATATCTCAGACTTAGAAGCCGCTCAAGAAGCAACAAAGATGCGCGAAGCATGTGTGGATGAGAAAAAGTCTTTCACATTTGAAACCGTACTTTCGACCGACAGGAACTTGAATTTGCTCAAAAACGCCAAAGAACAGGGGTTCTTCATTCGTTGCTCATTTGTGCTGACGGCCGACCCATCGCTAAATGTACTGCGTGTGACTTCACGCGTGGATGCAGGCGGTCACCCCGTTCCGCCGGACAAGATTATAACTCGATACCATAAATCTTTAGCGTTTATTCCTGAAATTATGATGATATGCGATCGATTCAATATCTACGATAATACCGCTGATGAACCTGTTCGTATTCTTAAGAAAAGGAATGATCAAGTAGAGATTTTTCCGTGTGAGAATTGGCCGGAAGAAAGCATAAAGAATTTGCTGTTTTATGGTCATAGGTGATGTTAAGGTTGTAAACGGATGAGTTTGCTTTACATCTTTTTTCCCCCGTAAGCACAAACGAACAAGGACTTGCCTACAGTAAGGCGAGTCCTTGTTCGTTTGGCGCATAAAGTTGGAAGGGATTCGAAGCCCGTCATAAAACAGTCCTGTGGACTGTTTTATAGGGCCGGGGAGCGACGACGAGCAACGCGCTTCGCGCGAAGCGCAAGCAAGGCGAGTCTTCGCGGAGAATCCCACCCGCTCCGCCACAAACCCTTGAAAACACTACGTTTTCAAGGGTTTTCATTTTATATTTTTAGTGATAAAATATCGCTATATGACATAAATGTCGCCCGTGTGATGACCACGTAAAAAGTAGTAAAAAACAATGAAGAAAAATGAAAAGATAATCGCTATATTTCAGGTTCATGGTGCCGCTTTTTTTCCGCTTTTGGTGCCCGGTTTACGTCTGCTTCGCGCTTCTCGTGAGAGGGTTCCGGGTGCAGTGATTTGTGGTAGGTTTCAAGCACGATTTTTTTGCGCTCAAGGCGCACATCGACATATCGAGCCGTCACCGAATCAAGGTTGCTTGAAATGCCGAGCGACAGTCCGATGCCCTTTAACGTA
This sequence comes from uncultured Oscillospiraceae bacterium, assembly GCA_964372005.1. Lineage (GTDB taxonomy): Bacteria > Bacillota > Clostridia > Christensenellales > CAG-138 > CAYPKG01. The sequence goes on from CAYJPI010000107.1 coordinate 6,258, forward strand.
TGCCCAAGTATCTGGCTAACGGTGTAGAAGTCACCCGTGAGCTCATGCATGTTGGTCGCTGCAGTGTGCCGAAGGTCGTGAAAACGGATATGCGGCATTTCAAGTTTCTTTATGAGAAGACCGAAATTGGCGGACACTGTGTCACGCCGCAGAGGTCCGCCATCCGGCTTGGATATGATGAGCTTGTTATCGTGATACGTATCCCCGCTTGCACCGATGAACGCCTTTTGCTTTTCAATCAGCGCGTACCGACGGGTGAAGTAGGGCAAGGTTTCCTCCGTGATGGGTAAGTAGCGGTCGCTGGACTTGGTGGGTGCCATCTCGGTGAGTATCTTTGTTTGCCGTGGCACGTTGAAAGGCATCTGTTCTACAATACCGAACTGCATTTTCTCGAGATCGATGTTGATCATTCTAAGCCCGAGGATCTCGCTCAAACGAAGGCCGTACATCCCCGCAAGCATGATGGGCACTTCCCATTCCGTTCCGAGCACCTTGCTCATGAGCAATTGCATCTGCTCTATCGTGTAGGGGTCGGGTGTTTTGCCCGGCTTACCGAACTTTGTGATAATATCTCGTGCCGGGTTGTGGTCGATGTAATGATATTTACGCGCATGCTCCATGGAAACACTAAGGATACGCTGTGCGTACTTGACGGAGCTATTTGAAAGCCCCTTTTCAAACAGCTGGATGAACAGATTGTCAATATGCGCGGGGGAAAGCTGATTGAGCGATATATGCCCTATGTGCGGAGTGATATGGTTTCGGATGTGGCTCTTATAACTCGTAAAGGTGCTCGGCCTCAAGTTTGTGTTGCCATGCTTCTCCACCCATTCTTCTAAATAGTCTTTCACGGTCTGCTTTCCTTTGGATGAAGAAGCAGGCACATACACAGGATTCGAGAGTTTTATTTTCATCTCCGCTTCATGCTGGGAGGCTTCCTTTTTGGTTGCAAATCCCTTCTTGCAATAGGTTTTCCTTCCCTCTGCCGTGTTGTACTTTATGTTGACATCGTACACGGTGCCTGCTTTTCCTGTGAGCACTCCGTTGCGGTCACGCTTGTTTTGCACTTTTCTCGGTGATACCGCCATAAACTACCCCTCCCTTTGCAATGAGGGATTTGCAGGCGTTTTCGCCATCTCATACCAGTCCCAAATCGCGCTATCTGCGATCAATCGTCTGTTGCCGTTTCGTACATATGCAAGCTGACCGCTTTCCATGAGTTCACGCAATTTGTTTTCACCGATACCGCTAATCTTGCTCATTTGCT
>CAYJPI010000108.1:0-7491 GCA_964372005.1 uncultured Oscillospiraceae bacterium
TTGACCGCACGCGCGTTACTGCCATGATCATGTCTACCGTGCTCGCTTGCTGGGGTCAGCTTATCTACCTCCAGAACATAGGCACGTTCAGCACTTACGGAGCGCATACGCAGGTTGGTCAGTTCGCGATTGCGGCGCTGCTCGTCGGTGGTGCATCGGTAATGAAAGCAACCAGCGCACAGGCGATCATCGGCGTTATACTCTTCCACACGCTATTCACCGTTGCTCCTCAGGCAGGACAGCAGCTTTTCAACAACGCTCAGCTTGGCGAATACTTCCGCGTGTTCGTTGCATACGGCGTTATTGCCGTCGCACTCGCAATGCATGCATGGCAGGGTAAAAAGCGCGGTAGCGGCAAGAAGACGAACTCCGAGGGCAAAAAAGAACCTGTACCTCCCGTCGTGATCCGATAAAGGGTACGAGGGTGTGAGGGTACGGGGAGACGTTAGGGGACTCTGTCCCCTAATACCCCTGCAAGGGGATGAAATCCCCTTGACCCCATTTCTCGACCGTTACACGGCCGAGGGGAGAGATTAGGTCAATCTTGGGCTTTCGCCATTGCGCCGATGATCATGGCGCAATGACGGTTGCCGGTTGAAACAGATTTATCGGTGATGATTTTTAAAAATCTACCACCCATTTTCGCGCTTAAATCAATGGCGCAAAAATGGGTGGTATTTTTTAATTTTCTCCCGAGCCGTGAAACGGCTCGGAAAAGGGATCCAAGGGATGAAATCCCTTGGTGGGGTACGGGGCAACGCCCCGTGAATCCCTCGCAAGAATCCTCCGTGATTTCATACATGGGCATAGCCCCACGTAGGGCGCACCTCGTAGATAGGCGCACAAAAAAACCTCAACCATGATGGTTGAGGTTTTTGGTACCCGGTAGGGGAATCGAACCCCTGTTTATGCCGTGAGAGGGCACCGTCCTAGGCCACTAGACTAACCGGGCGCGTTTTTCGTACTCATACATATTACCTCATTATGCGCATAAAGTCAACACCTATTTTACAATAATCTAATATATTAAAGCAAGCAAATAGGGGGGGCGGTTGCTTGGCTACAAAGGCGCGCAGCACCACTATCAAAAAAAGAAGGTGAACGCCGCAAGCCCAATCACGCCGGGAACGCCGAAAAAACCGGCGATGAGTGAGTTGATGGGCGTGAGAGCGATGGTAAACCCAAAAAGAAAGCCACCCAACATATTGAATAGCACAAGCAGAAGAAAGCCGATTATCCCATTTACAACGAGCTTTCCGATGATTCTGAGCGGTACTACAAGCAATATGCTGAGCAGATACAGTAAAATCAAGCCAAGAAGAAACGCACCTACTAATAAAAGTGTGTCCAAACGTGGTTTCCCTCCTTAAAATGGCATTGACAGCAACTTTTCGAGTGAAAGGCCGTCAACTTGATCCGGCTCTGCGTAGAAGATAGACATAGCGCTTTTGCGCGGCTTCCATGTCGTATATGGCGTAATCGACGAGCGACGGATCTGTAACGCTCTCAAAGAACGCTGTGGCCGATTGCCAGCGCTTGAGCGCGGCGGCAATCTCCGCTTCTTCGCCGCGGTAACATTCCGTCGATTCCTCCTTGACGAGCCATTGCATGAACTTTGAGGCAGGTTTGCTGTTACGCGAGTCAACCTGAAAAGATACGTTTGCATTGTTGAACATATAGAACACCTCCCTTAAGATATATTGATTATACCCAAGGAAAGATGGCCGCATACGTTAAACCATTATGCTCCCGTGCTGATGCGTTCCACCCAACGCTCGGCGCTCTTTTTCGCCGCTTCAACGGATAATTGAGTACCGCGGCGCACCTGCAACACGAATAGATGCACGAATGTTGCACCCTTCTTCTCGGCTACTTTTCTAAGGCGTTTTTCGAGCTTCTTGGGCACAGAATCACCCATCTCGGTGGCAAAGGCATATATTTTCTTGCCGGACAGGTCAGCGCTGTCCAAGAAGGTATTGATAGCCGGGGGCGTTGTACCCGCCCACACGGGCATACCGAGCACGAGCGTATCATCCGTCAACGTGGGTAGGGCTTTCACTTTGGTTTTCTTCCCAATACTGGCCTGATAACCGCCAAGCGCAAAACCCTTGCTGCCTTCGCGCTCTTCCTCCTCAATGAGAAGAAAAGGTTCTACGCCCGTTACCTCCTGCAAGGCAACCGCACAAGCGGCTGTGTTTCCTGTCCAAGAATATAAAACGATTTGCATATTGTCCTCCATAATAATCGCTGATAGCGTGTTTATCGCATGTACACAGCGCTTCCTTCGATGTAAAGATAAGGTACTACCCACGATGCGGGATCGCTCTTTTGCGGTTGAGGGGTAGGGGAGGGTGTTTCGATGGGCGTTGCGAGCTCCTCATCCTCTGCTTCCTCATCATCGGGTATTACCTCTTCGGGAGCGATTGCAATTGTAGGTGCATAGGATAGCGATGTTTCGTCAATATAGAGCATGCTCGTTTCGCCCTGCGATGTTAAGCTTGCAAAGAAAACATCTTCCGATGCGTTCAACTCTCCTAAGTTTACGACATTTTGCTCTTCGTCATACCATGTGTATAGAAGAACGTCGTTTTCAATTGTACCGCTAACATAGCCACCTTGCTGTAATGAAAGCGAAAATGTGACAGTGCCTTCATCATCTTTGATGTATCCGCTACCGGGACGTGCACCAAACACGGTTCCCTCGTACACCCCTTCGGAAACATACGGTAGACGTGAAAGGGAGAACAGCGCACTTTCGATGCCGAGATGTTGACTCTCGAGCGATAGAAAGAAATCGTTCGCAGAAGCATTCACATCAACATCACGATAGGGCGTGAAGGCGGCCTGATACTCAGCAAGCATTACTTTCACAGGGTTTTGCGCTATAGGCGTAGGTGTAGGCGATGGCTGTGATGGCAACTCTAACGGAGCCATCACGGCTAAATCGCTATCCGGCGCACAGGCACAAAGCATGAGTGTACATGCAATAATTAAGACAGCTCCGCTCCTAAGGAATCGCAGCATACGCTATTCCTCCTCGTTTTCGGGGGTACGTACACGACGCACTTGATTGCGCCTTACGGGTTGAGCATCATGATTCTCATTGGGGTTGTATCCATATGGTTGATCATAACCGGTAGGCTGATCGTAAATACGCGCTTCGGAGGAGTAACCCTGCGGAGGTTGACCCTGCGGCGAGTAATCCTGTGGCGGCTGACCCTGCGGAGGACGACCCTGTGGCGGTTGACCCTGCGGAGGACGACCCTGCGGCGGCTGACCCTGCGGAGGACGGCCTTGTGGAGGCTGACCCTGCGGAGGACGACCCTGTGGCGGCTGACCCTGTGGAGGACGACCCTGTGGCGGTTGACCCTGTGGAGGACGACCCTGCGGCGGTTGACCCTGCAGCGGTTGACCTTGCGGAGGACGACCTTGTGGCGGCTGACCTTGCGGAGGACGACCCTGCGGCGGCTGACCTTGTGGAGGACGACCCTGCGGCGGCTGACCCTGCGGAGGACGACCCTGTGGCGGTTGACCCTGCGGAGGACGAGCCTTGGGTCTGCTTACCAAGGAATCGGTGGGCTTTCTCTTGGCAGGACGTTTTTGTGGTGCGCGATTCAAGGGCACATCCGGGTTATCATCATTCATGCGTGCATTGTTGCGGCGCTCATATACGGACAACACCAGCAATGCAATACCTGCGATAGCCATCAACACTGCGAGCACTACGAGTATCGTTACCATGGTAGAACCGAGGCCGGCACTTTCAACCTCTTCAACGGGTGTTTCGGTGGCCGTAGGCGGTGCGGTTTCTGTTGCTTCCTCCTCGGGTGCGCTTTCCTGATAATCAGCGGTTACGCGAGCCGTGAAAGTATGCGGCGTTTGCGATGGATCGGCGGCGGAGAGCGTGAAAACGAGTTCTCGCGGCGCTCCGACGAGAAGTTCTTCCTCGCGAACGGTTTCACCTGCGGGCAAAGAATCGAGGGAGAAGATTTCGCCGAGCTGTTCTTCTGAAATGGATGTAACGGACATGGGCACGGTGCTTCCGTTTTGGATGGTGAAGCGCACCTTCATGCGGCCACTGTCCGTCAATTGTTCTATTATTGTAACGCCGAGTGACACGCTTACCGTATCGGGATCGACATAGGGTAAGGCTTGGTAAGTGGGGGTGCTATCCTCGAAGGGTTGACCCTTGAAATCCTCGCCTGTGATGGTAAAAGATACGTTTCGAACGACGGGAGTGTTTACGACATAGGTGAAGGTTTTTTCCTCGCCTGCATCGAGATCGAAGCTATCTTCGCTAACCATGCTTCCAAGCTCATCTTTAATCTGCATGTCGGACATGGACTGGTTACCGATGTTCGTTACAATGATGGTAAATGTGGTGCCATCGGGTGTAACCTCGCCTTGTGTAACATTCATTGTCGCGCCGATGCTTATGAGCTGTAGTTCCTCGGCTTCGAGCGTTTCCGTTTGCGCGCTTCCGGCGAGCAGATATGTGATTGTGGGTTCGCTTGTCTCGCTTTCATCGCCCATGGTATATTCAAACTCTATCTCCTCGGATGCACCGGGATCGAGAGAGAGATCGCTTGCTATATCCTCATCCGATATCGTGTCCATAATATCGATATCCGTGATGGGTTGATTCGTATCATTTTCAATTTTATATGTAATGATGACCGTCTCCCCCTCTTGGGCTGAGGAGGTGCTCAGTTCACGCGAAAAATCAACTTCACCGGTCGCGCCGCCAACGGCAATTTGTACCGCTTGCGAGCCGGGCACGCCGTTTTGCGTCCAAGTGATGGTATAGCTCATAAATCCGCCAACCACTTCGGGACCAATAATTACTCCCGGTAAAGAAAAGCGGAACGAATAGCCCGGGCCTAAGCTGCCGGGTATCTCCTGTGTGCCGTCAAGGCCGTAGCCCGATATTGTGAAACTGTCGAGCTGGATGGCACTCGTGTTTTCAACCACGAATGCAACCTCTACGCTGTCACCGGCGGAGGGGCTGGGGGTGCTGAGTGTTGCGGTTACCGCAACGGATGCATGAGCGGGAACTGCAAATGCAAACAGCATTACGAAAATAAGTATTAGGGGAAGAAATTTCTTCATCGAAGAGGTCTCCTTCTGACAAAAATATCAAATGCGAGCGGTAGCAAAGGCCACCGCTCGCACTCGCGTGCAAAAATTAAACGGTGGTCATCCAGCCATAGGGATCTTCAAGTTTGCCGGACTGGATGCCGGTGAGGGTGTCATAGAGTTTCTGGGTGAGCGTGCCGATCTCTCCACCGTTGATGACGGCTTCCTCGCCCTTGTAGGAGAGTTTGCCGACGGGGGATACAACGGCCGCAGTACCCGTGCCGAATGCTTCTTTAAGCTCGCCGCTCTTCGCCGCATCCATGATTTCATCGATGGAAACCTTGCGCTCTTCCACCTTTATACCCATCTCGTTTAAGAGGGTGATGATGGACATGCGTGTGATGCCTGCGAGGATCGATCCTTCCAAAGCGGCGGTGCAAAGGGTATTGCCGATGAGGAACATCATGTTCATCGCGCCAACTTCTTCAACATATTTGCGCTCTGTGCCATCGAGCCAGAGAATCTGGTCGAAGCCCTTCTTTGCGGCTTCTTCAGCTGCGAGCATGCTTGCGGCATAGTTGCCGCCGGTTTTTGCAAAGCCCGTGCCGCCTTTAACCGCACGCACATACTGATCTTCAACATAGATGCTGATGGGAGCAAGACCCTTGGGGTAATATGCGCCGGAGGGCGAGCCGATGATGTAGTAGTAATACTTATGTGCGGGATGCACACCGAGTGCCGCACCGTCCGCGATCATGGTCGGGCGAAGGTACAAGGAAGTGCCGGCACTCTTGGGTACCCAGTCGCGCTCCACGTCAACGAATGCGGCGATGGCCTTGTAGTTATCTTCAACATCGATGTTAGGCATGCACATGCGTGTTGCACTCTTGTTAAGGCGAAGTGCATTCTCGCGTGCACGGAAAAGGAGGATATCGTCCTTATCGGAGCGATAAGCCTTCAAGCCTTCAAAGATCTCCTGCCCATAGTGCAAAACGGGGGAAGCGGGGTCGAGAGAAAGAGGTCCGTACGGCTGAATGCGTGCATTGTGCCAGCCCTTGCCTTCCTCATATTCCATTATGAACATATGATCTGAGAAGAGCTTGCCGAAACCTAACTTGCTTTCGTCCTGCGGCTTTGCCTTGGGGGTAGTCGTCCTGGTGATGCTGATGTTCATTAGTGATTCCTCCTGCTTACTTAATTTTTATTTTGCCCACACGCCTTTTATTCATAACGGTGGGAATACGATATGCCATACAAAGCGTGAATGGTATATCGCAAGGGTTACATTTTCACTCGGGGAAGGGGTAGAGCATAGTCTCCTCTTCCCTCGGGCATACGCGTGCATCCGTCTTTTCGATGATGTCGGCGCAAAATGCATCCTTATCACTCAAGCGGATGAGAACGCGCGCGGTTACCTCATTCGTAAATTCGATATCCTCAACTATGCCGCGCGAGCGCAAAAGCCCTTCAAGCGCCCCATAGCGAGAATAATCCATGGCTACCGTGAAACGGGTGCAATCTAGCATGCGCACGATACCGGCGGCATCTATTGCCTCGCAAGCACCCTTAGAGTACGCCCTAACGAGACCTCCCGCGCCGAGCAGTACACCGCCGAAATAGCGCGTGACTATTACAAGAACATTCGTCACATTTTTGTTTTTTACGGCTTCCATCATGGGTAGGCCTGCCGTGCCCGATGGCTCGCCATCGTCGGAATATCTTGCTATACTCCCATTGTCGCCTATCGAATATGCATAGCAATTGTGTGACGCATCGCTGTACTTCTTTCTTGTTTTGGCTAAGATATCGAGCGCTTCCTCCTCAGTATCCACAGGATAGCATGAGGCGATAAAGCGCGATTTGTTGATGATTATCTCAACCGTAGCTTGCTCCTTAACGCTCGTATATTCTCGTTGCATAAGTTTATGCGAGCTTTACGCGGCAAAAACCCTTCTTGCCTTTTTTGATGATGACGCCGTCACCCTCAAGGTCGGACACGTCGAGGGTTTTACCGAGATCATCAACCTTCACATCGTTAATCATAACCGCGCCGCTCTCGATGAGCCTGCGTGCATCGGACTTGGACTTTGCAAGCTTGGATATAACGAGAAGGTCGGGTATGCGAAGGCCGCTCGCTTCGATATCGGCCTGTGTAAGTGATGCGGTGGGCATGTTCGAAAGGTCGCTTCCGCCTGCAAATAGGGCTTCTGCCGCCGTCTGCGCGTTTGTAGCTTCTTCCGTGCCGTGCACCTGCTCCGTTAAAGTGAATGCGAGCACGCGCTTAGCCTCGTTGATTGCACTGCCTTCGAGTGCACCGAGTCGCTTTACTTCGTCCATCGGGAGGAAGGTTAAGAGCGCGAGGCACTTTTCAACATCCGCATCGTCAACATTTCTCCAGTATTGGTAGAAATCATA
>CAYJPI010000109.1:0-5603 GCA_964372005.1 uncultured Oscillospiraceae bacterium
ACCCCTGAGCCGTGAAACGGCTCAGATAAGGGATCCAAGGGACAATGTCCCTTGGCGAGGCCGGGGCAGAGCCCCGTGCATTCCTCCCGTCCCCCTAAAAGAGCGCGCTCTCGAAAACAATTTCGTCGCTACCCTCGATATCCTCGCTACCCTCGTCGAGTATGCATAGGGGCGGAAAGAGGACGCACCACCAGTTTTCGCCTTTGCCCTCGCCGAGGATGACGCGAAGCGCGAGATAATCGCCGGCAGGATAGATTTCTTCGCCGTAAACCCGATCGGGGAATGGTTGAACGCCGAACACCAGCGACGCGCCATAGGCGGCGTTCTCGGCTTCGAGTACACCGTCTACGATGCGTTGAACCTCGTTAGCGTCGGAAAGAAGCATGCTCGTCGCGGCATCGACGGTAGGCGAAGGCACGAAGTAGGGGGTAATAGCATCACGCACCTCATACTTGATGCGCTGATCCTCCGCGCCATCGCTGTTAGCTATTACATGCAAACGCAGTATGCCACTTTCACCGCCCGAGAGAATAGCGTCATCCGATTGTATCGGCTCGGCCATTGCGGGTACGGTATCACCGCTCGGGGTGAGGTTCGCCTCGCCGTATGCCGCAAGCGAAAACATCAAGAAAAAAACCGATACAAAAGTTATGTGAAACATTCGCCTGCATAAATGGGTTATCCTATTTGTGTGCATAATATATTCCTCCCTATTAGCCTTGATATTGAGTATGCACATATTACGCGTATTGTAAACATACTGTAATGCTTTCGATTTTTATGCTATATAATGTTTACTTTTATACATTTCGGAGGTATACTATCAGTTAAAGCATAATTTGCATACAGAATGAATAAGGTGCTAAAGAAGGAGAATTATCCGTCATGATAAAGAAAGTGCTCGCCATTTCACTGATGGCATCTACCCTTTTCGCTGTTCCGGCTATAGAGACACCTGCGGTTACGCAAACGCCCGCGCCCATCGAAGTACAGGCAGCGGCGGAGATATCGTCAAAGCCGGGCATGCAAAGGCGCATCAGTGTTCCCCTACCCGACCCCACCCCGACCCCCACGCCGACGCCGGAAGTGGTGGAAGAGCCGGTGGTGGCATCAAACGAGCTCACCGCATTCAGCGCAAGGTACGATGCCTATCAACAGGCAAACCCCAATATGGAGTGGGCGGATGTTGTATTGCGCGTGAACCTCGGCTTAGATTACCCGAACTATGAAGGCGTGATGCGCTCGAACAACCCGTCAAGCACATCGGTGTTTATGAGCAAGCATTATGGCGTTTTCACATCATGGAGACCGGACGACCTAACCGATATCCCCTCTCAGTATGGTGAGAGCGGCGAGGAACTGCAAACCGAATGTTACAATGCTTTCGCGCTTATGTCGGCAGAGACGGATGCCCTCGGGCTCGTTCTCTACATCGACTCGGGAAGGCGCACGAACAGATCCTCCTATGATGCAAACGATATCTGGAACCTGCGCCACGGACATAGCGAGCATCAAACGGGGCTGGCCATCGACTTCAAGGTGAAGGGCGAATGGCATAGGACGCGCTCGGGCTACGAGTTTGAAAAAACGGCCGAATATGCATGGCTGATGGAGAATGCTTATAGATATGGCTTCATTTTAAGCTACCCTGAAGATAAGACGGACATAACGGGAATCGGCTATGAGCCATGGCACTGGCGTTATGTGGGCGTGGAAATAGCCACGGACATGAAGGTGAAAGGCTTTACCACCTATCATGAATACTGGGCAACGCATCTCATCCAAACGGAAATTTGGAACTACGCATCCTGATTTAAGATGGCAAAGTTTCATCCATAACCTTCGCCATGCAGGCAAATTTAAAGGGGCATATTCGACATTTCGAATATGCCCCTTTTGTTGTTGATAAAGGTTTTGCGCCACCACTGCCCCTGCATCATATAATAGATCCAAGGGAGAATGTGGCAGGGGTTCAGCGCCCCCTTTCGTCCCACTCGTCCATCCCCTACAAGCTCCTGAGTATCTCCTGCATGCGCCGCTGCTGCTCGGGCGTGAGCATGGGCGCGACCATGCCGGCCATCTGCTGCATCTTTGCGGCATTCATGTCGGAGCTACCGCTCATGCGCCTAAGTTCGCTCATAAGTTCGTCCTCGCTTTTATCCTGATAGTGCCTAACGGCCTGTTCCATATCCGCTACTTGCGGCGCGTTTGTATCGACGGCCTGCACTATATCGGGTATGGCTCCTGTGTTTTTCATGCCTCTAAGATTGCGTTTCATGCCAAGCACCTCCTAAAATTCCGGTATAAGTATCGCTCATTTACACTATGCGCTTCACACAAGATATGTGCACGTACCGGCAAGAACTGCATAGAATGATAATAAGACAATGAAAAACGGCGTTCGTCGCGCGAAGAAAAGCGCCGAGCGATAAAGGAGGCTTCCTTATGCCACGATATACCCCCCAGTCACTCCCTCCGCGCCAGAACGGAACACCAAGGCCGGAGCCGTCCACATCGACCCAGAGCGCAATTGTAAACGCGATAGCGCTTGGCAGGCATGTTAAGCAGGAGCAAGGCATGCGCGGCGTGCGCTCGTATGCGGCGGCTATGCGCGCATTTTTAGCATCGCACGAGATAGCGGAACTTTGCCAAGTGTTCGGCATAAGCGTGCACGAGCTTACCCAGTATGACTCGCATACGGAAGCACCCGTACAGCCTCCACCTTCGCAAGCAGCGCCACAAAGCTCAATGAACATGGACCAAATGGCACAGATGATGCAGATGCTATCATCGATGGGCGGCATGGGCGGTGGCATGGGCGGCCAAAATGGCGGGATGAATCCTATGATGCTAACACAATTAATGAATATGATGAACTCAAAGAAGTGATTACAGAATAAATTTGAATAAAATACAGAAAAAACATCAGCGACGATAAAAAAAAGAAACACCGAGCTATTTCGCGCATAAGCACGAATGTACTCGGTGTGTTTCTTCATTGACGTTTCAATCTCCGATTTCTATCCGCAAACAAGCGGAGTAAAAGGGGGATTTTGTTACATACCTACGCTTCTGCGCTGCGAGAAGCAGTCGCTGCAGTAGATGGGACGATCGTTCTTGGGAACGAACGGGATCTTGGTGGCAGTGCCACACTGTGCGCAGACGGCATCGAACATCTCGCGCTCGCTGTTGCGCTGGTTCTTACGGGCGTTTCTGCAGTCTCTGCAACGAACGGGCTCGTTCTGGAACCCCTTCTCTGCGTAGAACTCCTGCTCACCTGATGTGAAGATGTACCCCGCACCACAATCCTTGCATACCAACTCTTTGTCCTGGAACATTTGTAAAAATCCCCTTCATGGATTATTTTTTGTGCCTGCATCCTCGGCTGACCTGGTCTTTGCCCCCACACTCGCCAACAGGAGGGTTCGCTCATAACTCGTTAGAGCCCCCACTACTACCTCTCTCAAGAATTTTGTTTTGCATTTGCTTTTAGTAGAGTTCCCTTGAGTAAACAAGAAATGACACTATCTTTAGCTAAATCACATAACCATATCCTTGGTTGGTCTTACGTCTAAGCCGCACCATGCTCATCGGACTTTGCCGACTTACGTGGATCGTTTTGCCTGCGACTGGCATCGATTTTCAACCACAGACCCGATGGATATCGAGCACTAAGCCTATTATAGCCGCACTTTTGTGAAAACGCAACCTTTCTTTTTATAATTTTTTTGTCGTTTTACAAAAAAATACATTTTGAGACTGGTTTCGTAATTCGTATAAGTTTTGATGTATCACCTCATAAATCATTATAAATGGCTATTTATGGGTACAAATGATTGGTTTCCGGCGGAATATACATATTTTTAATATACATTTTGTCATAAAAACAAATGGTCAAAAAAAATTTCCAAGATACAAAAAAAGACCTGCTACAAGAGGCCGAATTATGTGGTATAATTGATTGTCAGACATAATTTTGAATAGGATGGATATCATAATGAAATTATTAAGTTGGAATGTTAACGGCCTACGTGCATGCCTAAAGAAAGGCTTTTTGGAATTCGCTTTAAGCGAAGATGCTGACATACTTGCTTTGCAGGAAACGAAGATGCAGGAGGGACAAGCAGAGGTTGACCTTCCGGGCTATCATCAATATTGGAACAGCGCCGAGAAGAAGGGCTACTCCGGTACTGCCGTATTCACGAAAAACGAGCCCCTTTCGGTGAGCTATGGAATAGGCATCGAAGAGCATGACAAGGAAGGCCGCGTAATTACGCTGACATTCGAGCAGTTCCACTTCGTTACATGCTACACGCCCAACTCACAAAGGGAACTCGCTCGCCTTCCCTATCGTATGACATGGGAAGATGCGTTTAGTGCATATTTATGTGAGCTCGACAAAACAAAACCCGTCATTCTATGCGGCGACCTAAATGTAGCACACAAAGAAATTGACCTAAAGAACCCCAAAACGAATCGCAAGAATGCCGGCTTCACGGATGAGGAGCGCGAAAAGATGACACTTCTCTTATCATCGGGCTTCATAGACACCTTCCGCCACCTCTACCCCGATGCCTTGGATGCCTACAGCTGGTGGAGCTACATGGGCAAGGCGAGAGAGCGCAATGTCGGTTGGCGTATAGACTATTTCGTCGCTTCAAAGCGGCTGGGCGATCGCATCAAAGATGCTTTTATACTCCCCGATGTGCATGGCACCGATCATTGCCCTGTCGGCCTTATCATAGGGGAGGGCAAATAATGAAACTGATACTCGCATCCGCCTCGCCGCGAAGAAGAGAGCTATTTTCGATGATTGGCCTTGACTTTTCCGTTATTGTGAGTGAGGTTGAAGAGATCGTGCCCGATGGCGTCGGCCCGGATGAGCTCGTTATGAGCCTTGCCAAACAAAAAGCGGAAGCGGTGTTCCTCGAGCATGGTGGCGACTGTGTGGTGGGAGCGGATACGATTGTATATCTCGATAACGAAATAATTGGCAAGCCGCGCGATGAAAGGGATGCCGCGCTTATACTGCGCAAGCTCGCAGGGCGCACGCACACGGTGTATACCGGGCTCGCCGTATTATCGGGCAATGATTGCGATATCGTGTGTGACACCACCGATGTAACATTTGCGCCTATGACGGATGCCGAGATAGATTGGTACATCTCAACCGGTGAACCGCTCGACAAAGCAGGCGCGTACGGCATACAAGGGCCCGGGGGCATGTTTGTTAACTCTATCGTTGGGAATTATTTCACGGTTATCGGTTTGCCATTGCCCAAGCTATATCAACTGTTGAAAAAACATGAAATTATATAGGAACGATTGATTTGAACGAGATTATTGAAGAAAAGCTGAAACTGCTCCCCTCCACTCCCGGGGTATATAAGATGTTTGATGCGAGCGCTACCGTCATCTATGTCGGCAAGGCGGTGTCGCTTAAAAACCGTGTCAGGCAGTATTTCCAATCGAGCAAGGCGCATGCGCCGAAGGTCGTGGCGATGGTGAGCCATATTGTGGATTTTGAAACCATCGTAACCGCAAACGAGATGGAGGCGCTAACGCTTGAGAGCAATCTCATAAAGGAGTTCAAGCCGCGCTAC
>CAYJPI010000109.1:5613-7483 GCA_964372005.1 uncultured Oscillospiraceae bacterium
CTACAACATCCTTTTGAAGGATGATAAACACTTCCCCTATGTTCGAGTGGATTTCAAGAAGGATTATCCGCGCGTGGAGGTTGTTCGCAAGGTGAAAACCGATTCTGCGCGTTACTTCGGGCCATATCTTTCGGGCATTGCACTGCGCGAGGCGCTTCTCGTTGTGCGCGAGCATTTCCCCGTGCGACATTGCAAGAAGGATATTTCACGCGCCATAGCTCGAAGGGAGAGGCCCTGCTTGATGTACCAGCTCGGCAAATGCTCCGCTCCCTGCTCGGGGAATGTATCGAAGGAGGAATACCACGCGCTCATGCATTCGGTGTGCGATTTCCTATCGGGCAAAACGCAAAGTGTTCTTTCTCGCCTTGAAGCTGAGATGGTAGAGGCGGCAGAGTCGCTTGCATTTGAGAAAGCGGCACTGATTCGCGATAGAATATCTGCGATAAAATCGATATCCGAAAAGCAAATCGCTATCGCCGCAAACGGCGTAGACCATGATGTGCTCGCGCTATGTACTTTGGACAACGAAACATTGGTATTCGCGCTCTTCGTTCGCGGCGGAAAGGTTGTTGGGACGGAGCAATTCGCACTTGATGGCATGGACGGCTCAACCGAGGATGAAGCCATGGATGCATTCCTTTTACAGTATTATGGAGAAAAGAACGAAATTCCTCGAGAAATACTCTTATATAATGACACATCCGACATAGCCGCTATATCGCAATGGTTAACGCAGAAGCGTTCTCGCTCGGTCAATGTCGTCATACCTAAGCGCGGAGAAAAGCGCAGGCTCACCGAGCTTGCTTACAATAATGGCATGGAGAAGCTCACGCAAAGCGCCACACTTCGCCAGCGTTCGTGGGAGCGTGGAGAGGGCGCGCTCGCCGCGCTCGCTGGTGCACTCGGCCTTGTGGAGATTCCGAGCCGAATGGAGTGCTTCGATAACTCGCATATTCAAGGGCGTGATACCGTATCATCCATGGTGGTGTTTATCGACGGGAAAGCCGCCCCAAAGGAGTATCGCCGTTTCCGCCTGCGCACCGAAACCAATGGTGACGACTACGCCGCTATGCGTGAAGCCCTCACCCGCCGTTTCGAGCGTGCCCTAGAAAATGACGCGAAATTCACAAGCCTTCCTGACCTTCTTGTGATAGACGGTGGGCGTGGCCAGCTCAATGTTGCATTAGCTGTAATGGACGAAACGGGTTTTTCGCATATTCCCGTTATCGGGCTTGCAGAAGAAAGGGATGTTGTATACCTGCCCGATGAAAAGGAGCCCCTTTTCTTGAAGCGAAATAGCCCCGAACTTTATGTTTTGCAGCGCATCAGGGATGAAGCGCACAGGTTCGCTATAACCTACCATCGCACGCTTAGGGCTAAGAATGCCTTGTATTCCGTGCTCGATGATATAGACGGCATAGGTGACAAGCGCAAGCGTGCGCTGTTTGACACCTTCCTTACCATCGATGCAATTAAGGCCGCGGATGTCGAGGCACTCACCGGCGCACCAGGAATGTCAAAGACTGCCGCGCAATCGGTGTTTGATTATTTCCACAAGTCCGAATAGCCGGCTTTCACGCGTACAATCACTTTTTAATAGCAATCCATAAGCCTAAATGCTTTTAATATTGTTAAAACAGACAGAATTATCTCAAAAAAGATATAATTCTGTCTTTTAGTGTTGACATATACAGAAATTAGTAGTAATATAGCTATAGAGATATTGCTCCACTCATCTCTTTTTCATAAAATAATGTTGCTTTATTTTGTTACGTAAGTAGGATTGCAAAAAAACAAAAAGGGGAATGGAGAGAAATGAAGGATTCGTTACTATTGGAAAAAGCAAAGAACGGCGATACCGAGGCAATGT
>CAYJPI010000110.1:0-749 GCA_964372005.1 uncultured Oscillospiraceae bacterium
TACCACGCCCAGCACCCAGCAGGTTTCCAATGTACATTATCTCAATCAAATAGTAAAATAAAGCGAATCATAAAACGGTTTACCGTTTGTTTGCTATGCAAAAAAAGGAGAAAAAAATGAAGTTTACTAAGAATACCGCGCGCATAGTTGTTCCCATTTTGATAGTAGTAATCATAGCCGGGATGTGGTGGTTTTCCACCGCAGATGACCGCGCAAGCGCCCCAACGGGCGAAGATCTAAGTGCACAGCTCCCATCGGATACGAACGAAGAAGTAGGATCGGGTGAAGACGTCGAAGCGCTCCCTCTTTCCGTTGAGTCCGTTGATGTTGACGCGCTAAAATCCCTGCAATTGCCCATTATATTGGATTTTGGCTCGGATGATTGCATCCCCTGCCAGGAGATGGCTCCTGTATTAGAGTCCCTGCATGCAAAAACACAGGGAGAAGCTGTTATTCACTTCCTCGATGTATGGGCTCATCCAAACGCCGCTGACGGCTTCCCCGTTCAAGTAATACCGACGCAGATTCTCTTCAACGCGGATGGAACGCCCTTTGTTCCGAGCGATGAGCTGATGGCCTCGATCCCCGGCTTCACCATGTATGCCAAGCAAGGCTCGGATGAGCCCGTGTTTACCGCCCATCAAGGCGGCCTCACTGAGGAGCAAATGGCGGCAATACTCGCTGAAATGGGTGTAAGCGTATGATAGATGCATGGTTGGTTGAAATATCTACCCTCATCTCAGGGTCAA
>CAYJPI010000110.1:770-7479 GCA_964372005.1 uncultured Oscillospiraceae bacterium
CGATCTTCGCGCTTCTTGCAGGGATACTAACATCGATAACTCCATGCGCGCTTTCCACGGTTCCGCTGGTGATCGGTTGCGTGGGCGGCGGTGCGGCGGATGGTAAAACCGCACTTAGATTGTCCTTAACATTCGCACTCGGTTCGGCGGTTACATTCACTCTTCTCGGTGTTGTGGCATCGCTCGCCGGAAGTCTTATCGGTACATCCTCGAGCATATGGTATTTCGTGCTCGGCGCACTGATGATATTGATGGCTCTTCAAACATGGGAGCTGTTCACATTCATTCCGTCATCATACTTGATGTCGAAAAATACCAAACGCGGCTACTTGGGCGCACTCATCGCAGGGATACTGGGGGGCGTGTTCTCATCACCCTGCGCAACGCCGGTGCTCATCGCATTGCTTGCAATAGTCGCAGGCGAAGGGAGCGTCGCTTGGGGGGCATTCCTGCTTCTAATCTATGCCATTGGGCACAGTGCCCTTGCCGTGGCTTGCGGAACTTCAGTCGGCGCTTTCAAGAAGCTCACGGGTAATCCCAAGTTTGGGAAGTGGAGCGCGGCTATAAAAGTGATTATGGGTATTCTCATACTCGCAATCGGTTTATACATGATCTATCTCGGATTATAATATTGAGTGTCAAAAAAGTGTTCTTCGAACACTTTTTTTGAGTTTTTACACCGTCTGCCCGCTCGAGCAGGTCACGGATGGCAATTCATAAAATATATTATTATTCCTGTGAAACATCCCCTTTCTTGTATTATAAATAGATAAAGAAACAGGGAGGTTGAAAAATGAAATATGTATGTAGTGTGTGCCGTTATGAATTTGATGAAGACAAGGAACAAATGAAATTTGATACCCTAAGCAGGTGTCCCGTTTGCGGACAGCCGAAGGAGCGCTTTAACCCCATTACTCCTGTGCGAGATGCTACCCCCCGCCCCGACATACGATTTATGGATGAAATTCGCGAGATCGCATCGAGCGGACACAGCCTTCATGCAGCCATGTGTACCCGTATGAAAACGCCATCATGGGATGATGTGCTGTTCATGGGCGCGCAGTTGAGCACGCTCCCCCTCGCCGACGATGCCCCCGTGGAGACCACTACAGTAATCGGCAAGAATGCAAAGAAGCCTATGGTGCTTGAAAGCCCCGTGTATGTTTCCCACATGTCATTCGGCGCTTTATCAAAGGAAGCGAAGGTCGCCCTTTCGAAGGGATCTGCCATGATGAAAACCGCGATGTGTAGCGGTGAAGGCGGAATACTTCCCGAGGAGCGCGATGCTGCTTATCGATACATATTCGAGTATATCCCAAACAAGTACAGCGTGACTAAAGCAAACCTAATGCGCGCAGATGCGATAGAGATAAAAATCGGCCAAGGTACTAAACCCGGCATGGGCGGCCATCTTCCCGGCGAAAAGGTGACGGCCGAAATTGCAAAAATTCGCGGCAAGGAGCAAGGCAAGGATATACAAAGCCCATCAACCTTTGACGAAATTAAGTCGAAAGAGGATTTGTGCGATGTCGTTACATATCTTCGCAATGAGTCCGAAGGTCGTCCTATCGGAATTAAGATTGCGGCCGGCCATATAGAGGAGGATTTGGAGTGTTGCATATTTGCAAAGCCCGATTTCATCACCATAGACGGGCGCGGCGGCGCAACGGGATCGAGCCCGCTGTTTCTTCGTGATTCATCAACCGTTCCCACCATCTATGCACTGCATAGGGCGAGAAAATATCTCGATGAAAAGGGATCTGATATCGCACTTGTAATTACCGGCGGACTTCGCATTTCTTCCGATTTTGCTAAGGCGCTTGCGATGGGTGCTGATGCTGTGGCCATATCAACATCGGCTCTTATCTCCATAGGATGCGACCAGCACCGCATTTGCGGTTCGGGCAAGTGTCCTGTAGGGATCGCCACGCAGGACGAGTCTCTTCGCGCAAGGCTCAACATCGATGAAGCGGCAAATAGTTTATATCGCTTCTTGCATGTGTCGAATGAGGAGATGAAAACATTCGCGCGTATCACGGGCAAATCATCGGTGCATGAATTATCGCTCTATGATATTTTCACCATATCCGATGATATTTCAAAGCACACGAATATATCGCATGCATAGAGTGAAAAAAAATTATCAAAGGTGTTTTCTTCTTAATTTAATGTGGTATAATAAACTATAGAAGAAAAGAGCAAGTTGCATTTCGTTGACAGGCTTGGGCATTTTAGATAGTGCCCGCAATAGTTGAATCGAGCAGATTTTTATGAACACTATTGTCTACACTATCTAGCCGGGGCGGGAAACCAAATTCATCTATGCGAATATTTTCGGTTCTGACATTAGGGTAAAATCCCGACGTGGAAGGTTAAGCCGCAACGAATAGGCCATCATATAGGCTTTTTTTGGGCGCACCTACCACGGTGCGCCTTTTTGGCGTTTGAACCAACCAAGCAAACGAAGGGAGACGAATCATGGAAAACAGGGTGGCCATAATTGCGATTATAGTTGAAACCAAGGAAGCGACGGAATATCTCAACGAAGTATTGAGCGATTTCGCCACACATATTATCGGACGGATGGGGCTTCCTTACCCCAAGCGCGGCATCAGTATAATCAGTGTGGTTGTTGATGCACCGAATGATGTGATAAGTGCCATGTCAGGCAAGCTCGGCATGATACCGGGTGTAAGCGCAAAAACGGTATATTCAAAAACATGAAGGAGGCGATTTTATGAGCATACTCGATAAACTCATCGCCGAGCGCCGCCTTACCCCCGGCGAATGGAAAGACCTATTGCGCTACGCACACAATATCCCACTTGATGATTTGTGTGCGGAAGCTGTACGCATAAGAAAAGCGCATTATGACAATGTCGTTTATCTTCGCGGACTTATCGAAATTAGCAACATTTGTAAGAACGATTGTTATTACTGCGGTATTCGCTGTAGCAATTCAAGTGCAATCCGCTACCGCCTTACCCCCGAAGTGATATTAAGGTGTTGTGAAGAGGGCGAAAAGCTCGGCTACAGAACCTTCGTATTGCAAGGCGGCGAGGATCCTTGGTTTAATAGTGAGCGCATGGCGGAGATCATCCAAACGATCAAGGAAGAGTTTCCGCACTGCGCCGTAACCTTATCGCTTGGTGAGCATAGCCGCGAGACATATAGTGCATATCGCAACTCCGGAGCTGATAGGTATCTTCTTAGGCATGAAACGGCTAACGACGACCACTACTCCTACCTACACCCTAAGGAGATGACGCTTGAAAACCGCATGCGTTGCTTGAATGATTTGAAGGATCTCGGTTTCATGGTGGGATGTGGGTTTATGGTGGGTTCGCCGCGGCAAAGCTTTGATACGCTTTGCGAAGACTTCCTATTTATGCAGGAGCTTCAGCCGCATATGGTTGGAATCGGCCCATTCCTTCCACATAAGAGTACGCCATTCAAGGCCGAATCTCCCGGTAGTGCCGAGCAGACATTGCGCTGTTTGGCTATAACAAGGATGCTCCTTCCCGATGTTCTTCTACCTGCCACAACCGCACTCGGAACGGTGGATGGCGGTGGCTACGAGCGAGGGATACAGGCCGGCGCAAATGTAATTATGTTGAACCTTACACCTGAAACGAACCGCAAGCACTATCTATTATATGATAACAAGGACGGTACCGCCGCAAACGAGCGCAGAAGCATCGAAAGGCGCATGGAGAGAATCGGCTACAGAATCGAAGATGTGCGCGGCGATCATCCGAGTTTTACAAAATCCAGATGGTGTCGTCATGAGTTGAGCCGAGCGAATTTTGAGATGCTTTTTCGTCAGGCAAGGCGGAAAAATGACGCACTCCCAGCGGGAATGCGAATTTTGACAACGAAGCATGGCGAAAAAACAGCCAAAATGCGCCGCGTGAACACTCGTGACGACATCATCTAACAAAGAAGGCGACAAAATGCCTGCCTGACAATACTCTATTTACATGAAAGGAGAATAAAACAATGGAATCCATTTTGAAACATGAGGTCACCTACAATCCAAAATCACGCAATGCCTTGGAGTTTATTCACCATGGAGAAATCCTCGATTCATTAAAGTATGCCGATGAAAACAAAAACAATGCGCAGGCAATAGACGAGGTGTTGAAAAAAGCAAGGGAAAAGAAGGGTTTAACGCACCGCGAAGCTTTGCTCCTTCTCGACTGTACCATACCCGAGAAGAACGAGGAGATGTTCGCGCTCGCAAAAAAAATCAAGCAGGATTTTTACGGAAACCGCATAGTGCTCTTTGCGCCATTATATCTATCAAACCACTGCGTTAACGGTTGCATATACTGTCCATTTCACATGCAGAACAAGCAAATTGCAAGGAAGAAGCTAACGCAGGATGAAATACGCCAAGAGGTTATGGCTTTGCAGGATCTTGGGCATAAGCGCCTCGCCATCGAATCCGGCGAACACCCTGCATTAAGCCCTATTGAGTACATCTTAGAGAGCATTGAAACCATCTACAGCATCAAGCATAAGAATGGTGCTATAAGGCGAGCTAATGTTAATATCGCTGCTACCACGGTTGAAAACTACACAAAATTGCGTGATGCGGGCATAGGCACATACATTCTATTCCAAGAGACTTACCATAAGGATAGCTATGAAACATTGCATCCAAGCGGCCCAAAGAGCGATTATATTTACCACACCGAGGCAATGGATCGCGCTATGCAAGGTGGCGTTGACGATGTTGGCATAGGCGTTTTGTTCGGCCTTGAGCTTTACCGCTATGACTTTACCGGGCTTCTCATGCATGCGGAGCATCTCGAGGAAACTTATGGCGTAGGCCCACATACCATAAGCGTCCCACGCATATGCAAAGCCGATGATATCGATCCTTTAGCTTTCGACAATGGTATCGACGATGATATTTTTGCGAAACTGGTCGCCGTAACTCGTATAGCCGTGCCTTATACCGGCATCATCGTCTCCACGCGCGAGAGCCAAAAGTCGCGCGAAAGGGTTCTTGAGCTTGGCGTATCGCAGATAAGCGGCGGATCGAAAACGACTGTCGGCGGCTATGCCATCCCCGAGGATGAAAACTCCGCACAGTTCGATACTAGCGACCGCCGCACGCTCGATGAAATCGTTCACTGGCTGATGGAGCGCGACCACATACCTAGCTTTTGCACAGCCTGCTATCGCGAAGGGCGCACGGGCGATCGCTTCATGCAACTTTGCAAGAGCAATCAGATACTCAACTGCTGTCATCCTAACTCGCTGGTTACGCTCAAGGAGTACATCGAGGATTATTCCTCAAAGGAAACCCGAGAGCTTGGCGAGGCTATGATCAAGAATCAAATTGAGTTTATTCCAAACGAGAAGGTAAAAGAAATCGTTACGAAGAATCTATACGATATCAAGAACGGCCAACGCGATTTCAGGTTTTAACAGGAGGCAGGGAATGAATGAAACACCACGCGCTAATCGCGTGCATATAGGATTGTATGGGAGGCGCAATGCCGGAAAGTCAAGCCTCATAAATGCGCTTACGAATCAAGATGTGGCCATCGTATCCGATGCCCCCGGCACAACGACCGATCCCGTATACAAGGCGATGGAGATACTCCCCCTCGGCCCTGTCGTATTCGTTGATACGGCCGGCCTTGATGACGAGGGCGCATTGGGTCAGGAGCGCATAAAGCGATCGATGGATGCTCTTGACAAGATGGACATAGTGCTCATTGTACTCGATGCACGCATGGAGCAAGGCGCTTTAGAAAGCGATATCATACGCGAGTGTAAGGAAAGGAGCATCACCTACTTTGTTGTGCACAATCAAAGCGATTTGGTCGATGCTTCATCTCGCCGTGACGGTTGCATATACGTAAGCGCAAAGACGGGCGAAGGCATACTCGAGCTGCGCGAAAGCATTGCAAAAAGCGTGCCCAAGGACGTAACCGAGTATCCCATAATTGCGGATATGTTGAATAAGAATGATGTTGTCGTTCTCGTCATCCCCGTGGACAGCGCCGCCCCCAAGGGGCGCATCATACTCCCACAGCAACAGACCATGCGCGAGGTGCTCGATTGTAATGCCTGCGTAATTTCATGCCAGGATACCGAGCTAAAGGAAACGCTTGATAAGCTAAAGGATCCGCCGCGCATGGTTGTGACGGATTCGCAGGCCTTCAAGCAGGTGGCCAAAATCGTCCCCGAAAGTGTACAGCTCACCTCGTTTTCCATACTCTTTGCAAGGCACAAGGGCGTTTTACGCCCGAGCGTGGATGGACTAAAGGCCATCGATTCTTTGCAGGACGGTGACCGCGTTCTCATCTCGGAAGGGTGCACGCATCATCGCCAATGCGAGGACATAGGAACGGTAAAGATCCCCAAGTGGCTAGGTGATTACACACAAAAAACGCTTGAATTTGATTTTTCAAGCGGTGGAGGGTTTGTGGAGGATCTCGGCGTATACAAGCTGGTCATACACTGCGGCGCATGCATGCTTTCACCGAGGACGATGCAAAGGCGCATCGCCATGGCTCAAGCCCGGGGCGTGCCCATCACCAATTACGGTACTTTCATCGCACATGTGCACGGCATATTGCCAAGGTGCTTAGACGAACTTCCGTACTAGGTACGGGGGACGTTGAGGAAGGACGATAGGGGACGCTGTCCCCTAAGACCCCTGCAAGGGGATTTCATCCCCTTGACCCCA
>CAYJPI010000111.1:0-2815 GCA_964372005.1 uncultured Oscillospiraceae bacterium
ACATTCGCACGCAAGCTCCATAGGGCACAATCCATCACCGCTTCTGTTGATGATATGCTCTACATCGCAATCGCCATGCACCGTAACCCCATGCGCTTCAAGCAGCTTTCGCGCCGATTTGCTTACGATAAGTGCATGTATTTCACGCACACCAAAATGCAAGTGAAAGCATGCCGCCGCCTTGCCGACGACCTTGTCATAAGCGGTTGCACCCTCGAATTTGCGCCCGGCTCGGTAGAGCTTCAAAAGCGGCAACAATCCAAAATCCAAGTCGCATACCAATTCTTTACCATTTTCAATTATCAAGGCGCACTCGCCCGATCTTATTTTATCTAACATAATTCTCTCCGAAAAAACAGATTTATCACCCTGCCACTCACTGTTTCGAACAACATGATATAGATTAAGTATATAGCAACTCAGCCTAATTTTCACATATTATATTTAGCTATAATTATGCATGGTAAAGTACAAGCGTATGTTTGATAATCAATCCACCTTAACAACCGCTAAAAGGCCCAGTATGTTTGAAGAAACAGGCTCAGCGCTTAGCGCCGAGCCTATAAGGTTTGCTGTTTATATCGGGCGGATATGTAACCCTATCCTATGCGGATTTTCTTCGCATTATCACCATGCCAATGGCCGCGATTACCATCAACGCCACACCAACGGGGATGAGAGCATCGCCCGTTTTCGGGGGGTCTACCGTTAGTGCATCGGGTACGCTCATCATCGGCGCGCCTACATAAACATAGAATGGCGAAAGGCTTTTCACGCCAATCGTTGCTTTGCCATTTTCGTCAGCCGTTGTGGTGTATATTTCCTCAACCCCGTTCAGCACATGCACGATGGTGATGCTTTGGCCTGCATACATCAAGCCAAGGTTGAATGTAATTTCGATTTCATCATCATAATCGCCCGTTAGCGAGATATCCAATGCCTTAATGAGATTGCCATGGTAGCTTGTGCTGTACGCACCACCCATGATATCCTCAACCACCAACCTCGCATTCCCTGCAATTTTCCCCTTCATCTCTATGCCGCTTTTACTAATGCTGCGCGTAATGATTTTAGACGAATCGATGATGGAGCGGCCGCTTTTGTCCTCATCGTTCTCTTCAGGCTGTGGGTCGGGCTCGGGCACGGGAATAACCGCTTCTCCTTCAAGCTTGATATTGTCGGTGATTAAAGCCGCAGGTATTGATAAAGTGCCCGTTGTTTGACTATATGTATACTCGGCTTGTGTAAGCACGCTATTGCCCACCGTAACGGTGATAGCGGGAGGAAGCTCGTATCCATTGCCCACACTCAATATGGCGCTGTAATTGCCGGCAACGCTACCATCCGCCTCTGCCTCCACGATGGACACTCCACTTAGATTTATATCAATCAGTAGGTTCAGTATCACATAGGCACTTTTGCTGCCATCCGGCCATCCCGTTGCACCCGAGGGGTGATATATGGTTGCCGACGGGGGGATATTGCCGCCTCCGGTTATATCGCCGAAGTTCTTCCCAACATACACGCTCTCTAAGGCTGCACATCCATTAAACGCTTTATCTTCAATGCTTTGCACTTCAGGCATTATTACGCTCTTCAAAGCACTACAACTCGAAAAAGCATACTCATATACGTTAGCCGCCAACGGCAAAGAAATACTCACCAAGCTATCACAATTAGAAAACGCATATTTACGGATTACTGAAACATTGGGCAAATACACATCCGCTAAGTTATCGCAGCCGTCGAACACCCCTAAAAGCAGGTCTCCGGCATTGGGCAACGATATGCTCGTGAGGCTATCACAATTAGAAAACGCATATTTTCCGACAGCACCTGACACACCGGGCAATGATACACTCTCCAAGCTTGCACAATCAATAAAGGCATTATCTCCAATGTTCGTTAAAACATTCGTTGCGGTTACGCTTGTGATATCAAGTCTGTTGAATGCATTAGGTGCTATATTGCGAATAAAGCATGGTTCGTCCCCGTTCATCACATACAATGGAATGTTTATTTCTCCATCTGCATCAATATTTGAAATGGCGACATCCGTTCCGTTACCTATGTTCGCAGTATTGGAATCGTTAGAGAAGACAACAAAGGTCATCGTTGCACCGATTTGGACGGGGTTATCATCTTCATCAAAGCCCGAATCCGTCGAAAAGGTATAGGATGATGCAAAGGCGACATCGCCACCAAGGCTGATGAGCATAAGTACAAAAAACACCGCGAACACGTAAAAGCTTCTCTTTTTCATAACCGGCAAAAATCCATCCTCCATAAATTTAATTTATAACATATTATCGTCGCCCCTCATTCTCAAGGGGCTTAGCATACAGGTTAGTCTAGCGCTCCCTCATACACTGCATTGGCCAAGACATCATAGCAAACTGCGCAGAACGGCTGGCCGAGCACTTTCATTTTGCAGCTCTGGTGAGGTATATACCAACCCGTCGTTTGTTCAAGGGGGTAAACCCCTATTCCAAGTTCTCCTACGCGGCTCGCCCACTTTACTTGCGAAGGATCGCTTTCTTGCGTTAAATTTGGGTATTCCCTTAGATATATATCCCCTGCAAAATATTCATCACCCAAACCCGCAAGCGAATGCCCGATTTCATGCAGCATGATTTCCGCAGATTCTTCATTGGTGGATGATACGGGAACCTCCCCGCCTGCTCCGCCATATTTGTCACAGTTTACAATCATTATAGCAAGGTCATAGTCTATACCAAACTTTTCCTTTACCGTAGCAAGCGCCGACTGAACGCTATCTTCATTCGTATAGGAAAGTAGTCTTTCGCCGATACCT
>CAYJPI010000111.1:2895-7474 GCA_964372005.1 uncultured Oscillospiraceae bacterium
CGGCTCTTGAAGATCCATGAGAAGCTCACCGGATTGATTCGAAGGAATCTCCAAGGTATAGTAATTCATCCAGTCGGCATAATAATCAAAGATATATTCTTCTTGAATATCAAGCACCATCTGATAGGCATCTTCTTGAAAATCATCCATATCCTCGGCAAGGTATCCATCCCCTAAAATCACCATATCAAAGGAATATTGGCCGCTTCCCGAGCCAAAAATATGCTGAAGCGTTGCTTCCTCAACAATAGGAAAGCCCGAATAAGTACTTTCGGCATATTCGGTATGGCCACTATATGATTCTTGGTACACTTCATTTTGTACTTCTTCGTAAATCTCGTAATACACCTGCTCGTATATTTCATGATATACTTCTTCGTATACTTCATCGCGTATTTGTTCGTGCATTTCCTCTTGGATTTCCTCTTGCACCTCATTATACACATCGTCGTAAAATTCGTAATACACTTCTTCGTATATTGCATCATAATCAATCGATTCATCGCTCGAGCACCCCGCAAATAACGACGAGGCAACCATAACCATCGCGGTTAATATGCATAACTTCCGTATTTTCATAAACTTCCCCCTTAAAATTACATTGTTATACTATTCTATCACTTTCTTTTCACTCTCGTCAAGTAAAGGTAACGGTCTTCCTTTCATAACTAACCGCATTGGATAAACATCTTGTTATTTCACCGCCGTTTGTGTATAATTAAGTAGTATCTATAGTAATTTGCGATAGCATATGTTCAAAAATATGTGTAAAGTAGTGCAGTGCAAGCATTTGGTGAATATTAGGTGTTTATGCATAAATAACCGGTAGGGGTGGGGCAACACAATTGCATCGGAGGAGAAGCCATGCTTTCTTACAACTTATCTTTCGAACTGGCAGCATTATTTATCGTGGGAGTTTTACTGGTGAACTTCGTTTTGGACAGAGAGCTGCATTCTACACGATACATCGTATTTCGGTGGATGTGCATAGTTTCTTTTACAAATATTTCGATCACCTTGATTACCATGGTTGTTTCTGATTTTTATATGCACTTTCCTCTGGCGGTTGTAGATATTTCAAATATGTTGTATTTTATTCTGCTACCGTCGCCGTCCGTTGTTTACTATTTTTATGTGTTGATACTAACAATTCGTAAGCCAACATTTTCTCGCTTAATCGTTTCATTTATTCCATATATAATTTACACAATTCTTATATTATTAAACACGGTTTTTCATTATGTATACACCATAACCGCAGAGCATGGTTATACGCGAGGCGCTTTATTCCAGCTCCCTTATGCTGTGGTGTTTGTCTACGTTGCGCTGATAATTACGGCCGCCATCAAACATCGCAACACAATATATCGCGGTATTACAAGGATATTATGCCTAAGCTTATTGTTTTCGGCTGCACTGGTCGCAGTACAGGCAGTTTTCCCAACCATAGTTATGTCAGGCTTTGGAAGCGCAGTTTGCATGTTGTTTATTCATCTCTACATCCAAAATGAAAGCAATTCTAAGGATGAATTAACAGGGCTAAACAGCCGCAAAACCCTTGTATATCTCATGACGCGTTTTACACAGAAGCAGCAGCCGTTTTCATTATATGTGTTCAGCATTCGCAATTTCAAAACAATAAACGAGCGCCACGGGCTTGCATATGGTGATAAGGTTTTGCAGGAAATCTCATCGCATTTCTTATCGCTGTTTCCAATAAAGCACCTATATCGCTACAGCGGAGACGAGTTCGCCATAATCACCTTAAATTCAAGCGAACGCAGTGACAAGGCCATTGAGCAAGAGATACATTACGCAATCGAGCGCTTCAATACTACGTTCTTGGTGGATGGGCAAAGCTGTTCGGTTTGGCTTGTGTATACAAGGGTGGATTTCCCCGCATTCGGTTCGAATACGAGGGAGCTTATTTCGGCTGTTGATTACTCCATCAACATACTTAAAACCCGTGAAGAGGGTAGCAACTTTTACTACGATGCCTCCGTTTACGATAAGGCAAAGCGAAAAAATACAATTTTCGAGCACCTTAAACAAGCACTGTACAATGACGGGTTTGATGTGCACTATCAGCCGATTTACTGTACAAAAACGGGTAATTTTTCACAAGCCGAGGCTTTGATTAGGGTGAAAAACAATAGTGATTTCCCCATTTACCCGGATGAGTTTATCCCCATCGCCGAGGAAAAGGGATTGATTGTTGACATTACATATTTTGTTGTAAAAAAGACATGTGAAAACTTGCGAGCCATTTATAATACATATGGTGACGCGCTTCGTTTGGATGCCATCTCGGTGAATTTCCCCTACGCACAATTCCTAAAAGCGGATATGGACAAAAAGATATCCGACATTTTGGATCACTACGACATCTCTACCGATAAGATAAAAATTGAGATAACGGAGCGCACAATCGTGTCCGACACCAATATAACGCGCACAACAATGGAGAGCATGCAGGAAAGAGGGTATGTTTTCGAATTGGATGATTTTGGTGTTGATTATTCCAACTTGAGTCTGCTTTTGAACCTACCGATCAGTATTATTAAAGTGGATCAAAGCCTTGTCAAAGCCATAATATCCACGCGCGAGAACATGGCATTTTTCGAAAAATTTGCTCAAGGTATAATCGCCACGAATCGCACGATGGTTGTTGAGGGCGTTGAAACACATGAGATAGCGAAGTACTTTATCGATTGTGGTTGCGAATATATTCAAGGCTATGCATATTCAAAACCGCTTCCATTTGAAGAATATGTGGAGTTTCTTAAGGCGAAAAACACCGTGTGATTAGCCGATATTTTACTTGAACGTTGCTCGACAAGTGGATATAATAATGTACTTGTGGTGAATGTTACGCTTTGTTCACCCTGTATAGAGGAAAATATGATGCATTGCGACATCATTTGTAGTATAATAAAAACAAATGGCGTGGAATCGGTATTCACCGCTTGTGAATACATAACTAAAATAGGAGGCAGGCTTTATATGAACTTAGAATTAAGCAA
Source organism: uncultured Oscillospiraceae bacterium (assembly GCA_964372005.1). GTDB lineage: Bacteria > Bacillota > Clostridia > Christensenellales > CAG-138 > CAYPKG01. The sequence goes on from CAYJPI010000111.1 coordinate 5,919, forward strand.
TATACTTTTTATAATTTCTTTGATTACTATGGTTATTTACCAGTGTTCAACTTTTTCTTATGCATCGAGCTTGTTGATAGGTGGAATTAAAAGCAACTGGGTTTTTGCCGGCCTTGCACTATTTAACACCTCAGCATTTGCTTTGGTTCAGTATATACAGTTGGATCTATATTTAATTATCATCATTTTCTTGGTATTATTGACCATAGAGTTTAAGCTAATTTCCAAGACTGACTTTGTTCAGGTTTTTTGCGGCGCTTCGATATTTGTTTTGCATATAACCGCGCTTATAACCCCTTTAATTGTTATTTTTAGCAGCATGTATAATATTCCATCGGCGGATCTGGTTAGGGACTCAATTTACGACCATATAATAGTAATAATTATTTGTGTTGTTTTGTCTTTAGCACATGAGCTCGTTAAGAAATATATCAACAACGCCTCTATTCAGCGCGTAACTGTAAAAAGCAAGCACTCAATTATACTGCTTTGCTCAATTGTAATATTGGTCTCTTTCCAGATATATCATTCTGCCACAATGATGAGCGACACAATTTACACCGAGTACATCATACTTTCTTTAGCTATCTCACTTGCATCGCTGTTTACTTTCTATCTCTTCTTCCTGTATGCAATAAACTTGATTGATGCGAGCCTATATAAAAGATATTCGGACAAGGTTAAGGGCGAGCACCAAGTAATAGCAAAGCAGAAGGAAGCCCTCCTCACAAAGATTGAAAGGGATGAGCTTACGGGCTTATTCAACCGCGGGTACATAATGGGTGAGCTTGAAAGAATGTGCGAGGATGGTGGCGACCCGTTTTATGTTTTGTTCATCGATATCAATGCCCTCAAGTACACCAACGATACCTATGGGCACAAAGCCGGTGACAGGCTGATAATTAAAATTACACACGCTATTTTGAATAATGTTCGCGAGTATGATGTTGTTGCCCGTATCGGCGGAGATGAATTCATAGTGCTTATGCCAAAGGCTCAAAGCGAGGATTGCGAGAACATCGTTAAGCGCACATTGCAATGCATAGAGCGCGAAAACGAAAAGGAAGAATTTTTGGTTTCCGCGAGCATTGGTTCCATCTACGTGAATGATCAAATTAAAGAGCGTGGGGTAAGCTATATTTTGTCATGTGCAGATGAAAACATGAGAAAAAATAAAGAAAATTTCTACAATAGGAGAAGGGGTGATACAGTATGACAATATTAACCATTCTTTTAGTTCTCTCTTTTATTGGATACCATGCCACGTTCTCCTCATACTGTGGATATATATTCAATGTGAATAAATTTCCAATTATAGCAGGTATTATATGCGGAGCAATTAATCTATGTTTTTGGTTAGTGTATATATTTTTTCTTTCATCGAATTATGAAGCTATCGCCATTTGCCTTTATGCCATTATCTTGCTTGTAGAAACAAGGATTGTGTTTAAGGCAAAGCTAATACAAATGATGTTTATAGCAGTAACATTTACTATCAATCTCTTTGCAAAAAGGCTGGCGGTATTGGCAACGATGGCGATATTTAGCCATAACAC
>CAYJPI010000112.1:0-7450 GCA_964372005.1 uncultured Oscillospiraceae bacterium
GCAGTTTATCATGGTAATTTAATTGAAAAAGAGAGAACTTCTGTATCAAGCATTTCCCCTATACAAGAATACAAGCGAAATTTACTTCAACCCTTTGATTTTAGCGATGAGATGACAATTTGGGAGGTTCTTCCGCGAAGTATGGAAAAAATTTTAGTCATAGAATTTACAGTCATCAATGGCGGAACTTCCTCGTTAATGTGCCCTGTTTTTGAAATGTGCGAAAAACATATCCTGACAACCGCCGTTTTTGGTGGAGTACTAAAAAGTTCCCCTCGCTGGGGGAATGTAGGCGCTGTAAGCCCCGATGAAGAATTGCAATTACGCCTATCTTTCAACTGTGAAGAAATAAAAAAAAATACACCTTATTGTTTTGTATTAAAATATGCAAACAGTTATGGTGCAAAATACAATCAAAACATCAACTTGGTTTTCTTAGATGACCTCTACTACATCGGCGCACAAACCACTTTTACCATCGTTGAAGAAGATTAACACCGTTTCCTTTTCTCCCCAAATACGCTATAATAAAATCAACACATTCTACACCCCAAAAGGAGGCCAACATGCAAAAGCTCCCACAAGAGACCCCCGACCTCACCGCGAGGAACATCGATAAAATAGCCGCGCTTTTCCCGAATTGCGTAACGGAAGGAAAGGACGAGAGCGGCAAGCTCATTCGCGGCATTGATTTTGACAAGCTCAAGCAGGAGCTTTCGTTTGACGTGCTCGATGATAAACAGGAGCGTTACGATTTTACATGGGTGGGCAAGAACCAAGCGATTGTGGATGCAAACGCGCCCATACGAAAAACATTGCGCCCGTGCACTACTGAAAGCCGCGATTTTGAAAACACAGAAAACCTCTATATCGAAGGGGATAATTTGCATGTATTGAAGCTCTTGCAGGAGAGCTATTTGGGCAAGGTGAAGATGATTTGCATCGACCCACCGTATAACACCGGCAAGGATTTTATCTATAAGGATAATTTCAAGCAAGCGAAAGAGGAGTTCGAAGAGGATAGCGGCGCGTTTGACGATGAAGGCCACCGCCAATTCTTGCAGAACAACGACACAAATCCACGCTTCCACTCGGACTGGTGCAGCATGATTTATGCGCGCCTACGCTTGGCGAAGAATTTGCTAAGCGATGATGGGGTTATTTTTATAAGCATTGATGATAATGAGGTTGCACAGCTTAGGAAGATTTGCGATGAGGTGTTTGGGGAGGTTAATCATTTAGCGACACTAGTGTATGATAAAAATAGAAAAAATGATGCTCGATATTTTTCGATCGGACATGAATATATGATTGCCTATTTCAAAAACAGTAGTTTTTTTCAAGAAATGGATATTATTTTTAGAGCACCAAAAGAAGGAGTTAGTGAAGTTAAAAGTTTCTTTGAGGAATTAAAGTGCCAGTATGGTAGTGACTGGGATAAGGTTAATATTGAATTAAAGAAGCTATATTCTTCATGGGGGAGGGATGATCAACGCGCACCATTAGCAAGGTTTACATAAGTAGATGAAGCTGGCCCATATCGGGATGATGGAAATATTAGTTGGCCAGGTGGTGGCGGACCAAAATATGAAGTTATACATCCTATTACCAGGAGACCATGTAAGGTTCCAGATGCGGGATGGAGATTCTCAACATATAAAAGAATGAAAGAGGAAATAGACTTAGGAAGAGTGGTTTTTGGAAAGGATGAAACAACACTTCCTAGAATAAGAAGAAACTTATTTGAATCCGACAAACAGGTGATGAGAAGCGTGTATTTTAGCTATGCACAGACTGCCACAATGGAGTTTAATTCTATTTTTGATGGAATTAGAGTATTTGAAAACCCAAAATCAATAAGTGATTTAAAAGCGCTCGTTGCTTACATTACCCCTCCTAGTGAAATGAACATCATCCTGGACTTCTTCTCCGGCTCAGCCACCACCGCACACGCCGTCATGCAGCTCAACGCGGAAGATGGCGGCAACCGCAAGTTCATCATGGTACAGCTCCCGGAAGAGTGCGACGAAAAGTCGGAAGCGTTCAAAGCCGGATACAAGAACATTTGTGAGATCGGCAAGGAGCGCATTCGCCGCGCCGGGGACAAGATTAAATCGGAAATTGAGGAAGCCAACAAGCAAACAAAGCTCGGCGAAGAACCGAAAAAAGTGCCCGATATCGGCTTTCGCGTTCTCAAACTCGATGAAACCAACATGCGCGATGTGTACTACGGCGCAACCACGCTCGACCAAAACCGCCTTGAGGACTTCATAAGCAACATCAAGGACGACCGCACGGATATCGACCTCCTGTACGGTATTTTGCTCGATTGGGGCTTAACGCTAAGCGAAAAACACGAAATATTAAACATAGACGGTGTAACCGTGCATGACTATGATAACGGCTCGCTCATGGCCTGCTTCGCAACCGAAGTACCCGAAAGTGTCGTTCGCGCAATCGCGGAAAAACGCCCACTTCGCGTGGTGTTCAGGGATAGCAGCTTTAAGGATAGCCCGGCGAAAATCAACGTAACGGAGATTTTCAAAGTCTATGCGCCGGAAACGAGTGTTAGGGTTATTTAGGGGGAGTAGTATGAGTGATATGAATATGATAAAGTTTGATGTGAAATTAGGGTCAGAAAAATTTGGAGAAGAAATTGATAAAGGCGGAGGGTGTGCTCTCACGCAGTTTGCAAAAAACCGAAGTCGTGCTCATGCAATTAAGACAATAAAAAACAATCCGAATATTCCTATAACCTATGATGATGGAGAGTTCCGTGCTATGTCTCCTGCTGAAATGCAACGATTGGAGCGCGCCGAGTTATATGAAAATCATGTGAAACTTGTCCAACAGGAGAACCGCGAAAAGGTAATCGAAATGGCAAGCAATCAATTTGAAGAAGATGAAATGGTTTCCGGCGAACCTGCCGATCAGGATAAAATACGTAGAATACTGGGATATGCAGGCGATGTAAGCGATGAAGAAATTCAAGTTCTTTGGGCGAAAATATTAGCAGGTGAGATAAAAAATCCGGGTGCATTTTCTTTTAGGGCATTACAAACTTTATGCAACCTGTCAAAAGAAGAAGCATTAAAATTTATTAAGCTATCACGATATGCTTTTATTGTTGATGCTGAGTATTGTTTTTTGCCTCATGATGATTACCTTTTCGATGAAAAGCTAATTACTTTTTCAGACCTTATTCTAATGGATGAATGTGGACTAATATCAAGTATGCAGTATCATCTAAACCCTAAGATTACAAAAGACCAACGCAAAATATTTATCAGGAGTAATAAAGTAGTGGGTCATATTAGTAGTGATATAGGGAGAAGTTTTAAAATAGGAACTTATAAATATACGAATTCGGGTCATGAACTTTTCCGTGTCATTTGTCCGCAGAGTGATTACGAGTATGGTATACAGTATTTGAAGTGGTTAAAAAAAGAGAATATGGGATTTAAGGTCACAGCCCAAGAAATATCTAAAATTAATAATGATGGATCATTATATTGCGAATCATTAAGAGACATTTTGATGAGCATTACAACTACGAGGTAACCCCATGAAACTAAAATTCAAACACCAACCCTTCCAAGCGGATGCGGCCGCGGCGATTTGTGATATTTTCACGGGTCAACCAAAGATTGAGCGACAAATCTACCGCAAGGATGTAGGCATAATACGTCCGGCGCAAATGACTTTTTTAGGTAGCGCCGAAGGGCAGGCATCCGTGAGCCTTGATCTATCCGAAACGGGCTTTTCAAACGCGCCTTTTCAAATTTCCGAGGGGCAAATGCTTGAAAACGTGCGCCGCATACAGCTTAGAAACGGCATCAAGCCGGATGATACGCTCGTGCCCGTTATTGCCAAGGTAGAGGAGAAAGTCGGAAAAGCCAAAAAGACCACCACCTATACCATGAAATATAACTTCGATATCGAAATGGAGACTGGCACGGGCAAAACCTACGTGTACATCAAGACCATGTATGAGCTTAACGCCCGTTATGGGTGGACGAAGTTTATTGTGGTCGTGCCGTCCGTGGCGATACGCGAGGGCGTGTTCAAGAGCTTTCAGGTGACAGAGGAACATTTTATGGAGGAATACAAAAAGAAGATACGCTTCTTTCTCTATAAATCTTCAAACCTCACCGACATCGATAATTTTGCAAGCGACAGCGGCATCAATGTGATGATCATCAACGCGCAAGCCTTCAATGCAAGGGGCAAGGATGCGCGGCGTATTTACATGCAGCTCGACAGCTTCCGTAGCCGTCGGCCTATCGACATACTCTCGCGCACGAACCCGATCGTGATTGTGGACGAGCCGCAAAGCGTAGAAGGCAAGCGCACGCAGGAACGTCTCGGCGAGTTTAACGCGCTGTTTACCCTTCGCTACAGTGCCACGCATAAACAAAAGCATAATGTCACCTATAGGCTTGATGCACAGGAAGCATATAATACAAAGCTCGTTAAGAAAATCGCCGTAAAGGGGATATCGGTAACGGGTTCAACCGGTACCGACGGTTACTTGTACCTGCATCAGATAGTAACGAGCGTGAACAAAGCGCCCATCGGTATGCTTGAGTACGAGGTGCGAAGCGGTGGCGGCATCCGCAAGATAACGCGCCAAGTGAATGTTGGCTATAATTTATACGATAATTCGGGCGATATGGAGCAATACGATGGCTTTGTCGTGTCCGACATCAATGCGTATACGAATACGCTTGCGTTTACAAATGGGGTTACGCTCCATGCAGGAGATGTGGTTGGGCAAGTGAGCGAAGAACAAATCAGGCGCATACAAATTCGCGAAACGATTATGTCTCATCTCGACACGGAACGCGAATTATATGCGCAGGGTATAAAGGTGCTCTCGCTCTTTTTCATCGATGAAGTATCAAAGTATCGTGTATATGGCGAACAAGAAGGACTTGGAGAATACGCAAAGATTTTTGAAGAGGAGTATAAAAACGCACTTATACAACAAGCAGAGTTTGGTAAAGACGCATATTATGCCTATTTAGACGGCATATCCGCGAGCGATACGCACGATGGTTATTTCTCGATGGATAAGCAAAAGCGCATCATCAACAGCGAAACAAAGGGCAAAAGCACACAAAGCGATGACAGCGATGCCTATGATCTCATCATGCGCGATAAAGAACGCTTGCTCTCTCTTGATGAACCCGTGCGCTTCATATTCTCACATTCGGCCTTGCGCGAAGGTTGGGATAACCCGAATGTGTTCCAGATTTGCACGCTAAAGAAGCTATCAAGCTCGGATATCCGTGCTCGCCAAGAATTGGGGCGCGGGCTTCGCCTATGCGTCAATCAAAACGGCGAGCGCATGGATGCAAGTGTTTTGGGCGCAAATGTGCAGGATATCAATAAGCTAACTGTAATCACGGATTATGAATATACGTCATATGTAAAAGCCCTACAGGAGGGCTTGGCAGAAGCCGTTACAGACAGGCCGCGCACGGTCAATACCGCATTATTTGAAGGGCGTAAAATTGAGGACGCACGCGGCAATGCGGTTACAATCTCGGGCGAACTCGCACAAGTAATATTCGAGGAGCTAATTCACGCAAATTACGTGAAGGGCGGCAAGCTCACCGATCAATATTATGAGGACAAGCGCACGGGCAACCTCAATATAGGCGATGATTGCAAGGAATATGCAAGCGGCATAGTGCGCGTGCTCGATTCGGTGTACAATCCCAAAGCCTTTGAAATTGAGAATGGTTTCGATGATCGCGTAACACCCATAATCAATAATGATAACTTTGCAAAAAAGGAGTTTAAGGAGCTGTGGGCACGAATCAACAAGAAATCGGCATACACCGTTAATTTTGATGAAAATGAATTGATACGCCATTCCATACAAGCGCTTAATCTCCACCTTAAAGTTACGCCGATAAGTTTTAGAGTAGTGAAAGGCGAATTGAAGAGCATCAAGTCTAAAATGGACTTGGAGACGGGCAGCGCATTCACGGTCGATCAAGCAGATGTGAAAAGCCACAGCATACAGGCAAATGAAGCCGTGACATATGATTTGCTCGGAAAAATCGCACTCAAAACAGGGCTCACCCGTGCGAGTGTCGCAAAAATACTTATGGGGATTGAACCGCTTGTGTTCAAGCAATTTGCTCAAAGTCCGGAAGAATTCATAGATAAAGCGAGCGAGCTCATCGAGGAGCAAAAAGCGACGGTCGTCATTGAGCACATCACCTATCATATGACGAGTGCAACGTATGAAGAGAATATCTTCACGGACCACAAGCTCAAAGGAAAGCTTGGAGTAAACGCTATCACTACGGACAAACGCCATATTTTCAGCCATTTGATCTATGACTCCGAGGTTGAAAAGAGGATGGGTGAACAGCTTGAAACAAGCGGTGACGTGTGCGTATATGCAAAACTGCCTAAAGGGTTTCATATCAACACACCCGTGGGCAAGTATAATCCCGATTGGGCAATTGCTTTCATGGAGGGTGCGGTAAAGCATGTGTATTTCGTTGCCGAAACCAAGGGGAGCATGTCAACCATGCAGCTTAAAAAGGTGGAAGAACTCAAGATTGAGTGTGCTAAGAAACACTTTGAGAAGATAAGCAATGCAACCGTGAAGTATGATGTCGTTGATGGGTTTGAAGGATTGATGGCGTTGGTTAGGTGAGGGGGATGGGTTGAACTTAATCATGCAAGCAACGAGGTAGTTTTATGAAAAGCATCGAATTAAAAGCAACTCCGAAAAACATCATGGAGACCTACATCGATGATACGTTTAATCGTAACAACGATGTGCATAGTTTTATAGATATGCTGCTATCCATCGAAGGTGAGTATACTATAGCTCTCGATGGTGCATGGGGATGCGGAAAGACTTTTTTTGCAAAGCAAGCGCATATGGTTCTTGCGGCCAATAATCCAAATATAGATTATGATTTTGGTGAAAACCATAAAATGATACTGTCGAAAATCCCCGCTAATATTAGAGAGAAATTGGAAGAAGTCTTGCCCATTCCCGTATACTACGATGCTTGGGAAAATGACAACGATGATGATCCTCTACTTTCTTTATTGTTTTGCATTGTCAATGTGTTCGAGCGCGGTGAAAAGTTTAAGGAATTAGATGTTAAAATTGAGGATGCTGCCTTAGGCATTATACAAACTGTTTCGGGTGTTAATGTTAGGAATTTTATTAAGAGTAAAGATATGCTTCAAGCTATACGAGGCAAGAAACGCATTGCCCAAACTATCAATGAGTTTTTTGACGATATTTTAATCGAACGAGGCAACAAGTTAATAATTTTTATAGACGAGTTGGATCGTTGTAGCCCCACCTTTGCAGTTAAAATGTTAGAGCGTATAAAGCATTATTTTTCTAATGAAAACATCGTTTTTGTGTTTTCCGTTAACACGATGGAATTACAACATACTATAAGTA
>CAYJPI010000113.1:0-7443 GCA_964372005.1 uncultured Oscillospiraceae bacterium
CGCTAATGGCATTGCAACAGTAATCACAGGCTATTTTGATGAGGATAAAATTATAGAGCTTATAGAGCTACCCGAGAATCAAAAAATCGGAGCATTGGTCTGCATGGGATACGCTGATGAAATACCGAATGCACCCAAAAGAAAGCCGGTACCCGATCTTTTGTCATACAAATAAAATACACATCCGCTTCCGGTCAACCATTCGGCTTTAGCATAATAAAATATCCCACCCAAGCCCTTGCCAACCTACGGCAGGGGCTTTTACTATTAAAAAGGAGAACAACACATGAATAAAATTCCCAAACCCCATGAAATAGAACGGCTTAAAGAGACCTATCCACCGGGAACTCGCGTGGAGCTTATTGAGATGAATGATCCCGATTATCCCCGAAAGAAAACGGAGCGAAACCGCCGTCTCGGGGTGATAGTTGGTATGGGCTTCGCTTTTGGTTGGTGGTGTGGTATGCTGAGGGCGAAGGTTGTTTCTCTGATTCGAGGGTTGTGTTTCGATGGAGCAGTTTAGTGCAATGAATATAATGATTGGGGAAACAATCGCCGTGGACCCATTTATGTAAGCTATCTTCCGGGATGCATCAGAACGGACATAATAAGTGAAAAATGTTCCGATTATTTTGACTGCAAACTTACGGAGGTTAAAATGCTAAACTATATGCATGCATTTGCATTTTATCCGCGCAAAACTACCACAGGAGGCGTTGTTCGCGCCACATAAACATGGAAATATGACTTGTTGTGTTTTCTGTAATACAATTTATCACAGAAAGGAGGAATTGATATGAAGATAAAATTGGAAGATGTAGAAAGTAGCGAGATCGAAGTAATCATACGAGGAAATATTGCAGATGAAAAAGTTTTGCATATTGTGAACCTGCTAAAGTCGAACAGTATTACAACAAAAATCATTTTGCATGACGAAGAAAATGCATCATACACTACGCGATTGCTTTCACCGTAACAGGGGTAATTACCTTGTTATTTTATAGAAGCTATGCCGTTAGCATTGCAATTTGTTTTACTGTTACGTATGTGATAATTTTCTTTATCATGAGGCAAGTTGATAAATATAGCACTAAAAAAATAAACAAAAAATTGCAGAGCAGATAGATAAAAGGATTTTTCATGTTTTTTTGAAAAGATTTGAATTTCCATAGCATGAATCACCTTGCACCTTGGGTATGCTATATTACATCGAATGAGGGGCGGTGAGTGCATGGAAGAAAAACAAAGCCATGAACCGAAGAAAAGAAAGAGAAAGAGGAAACGTGGGGTGTGGAAGCGGGTATTACTCGCACTCACACTTATATGTCTGTCATGCATTTTCTTTGGTGCGGCATATATTTTTTCGCTCGATGCATGGAATGAATTTGAACCCGAAAGGATAACCGATCCTGTGGGTGCACTTCTCGTGTACGATTCAAATGGCGACGAGGTAAGCTGCTTGTTCGGCAGTGATAGGATAATACGCATACCCATCGATCTTGAATCCGTGCCAGACCATGTGCAAAAAGCGTTCATATCAGCGGAGGATGCGCGCTTCTACGAGCATATCGGCGTGGACTTCATACGCATACTCGGCGCGGCGTGGGAGGATATAAAGGCAGGCGCTTATGTACAAGGAGCATCCACAATAAGTCAACAGCTAATTAAACTAAGCCATCTTTCCAACGAGAAAGTTCTATCAAGGAAGGTTGAAGAGGCCATACTCGCGTACCGAATGGAGCAGCAATTTTCCAAGGATGAGATACTCGAGATGTATTTGAACTACGTATACTTCGGCGGCGGATACTATGGCATCGAAGCGGCGGCACGCGGCTATTTCGGCGTAAGTGCAAGCGAACTTACGATCGCTCAAGGAGCATTGCTTGCAGGGACACTCAAAGCCCCCTCCAACTACGCACCCCATCTCGAGATGGAAAACAGCATATCACGCAGAAATATCATTCTCGGCGAAATGCTCGAGTATGGATACATCGACCAAAGCACATATGAAGAATCAAAGGTGGAGGAGGTTGTTCTTTCATCGAGCTTGCCGGACGAAAACCGTGGCTACTACATCGACTATGCGTTAACACAGGTTACAGATATGCTCGACATCTCGATGGATGAACTTCTCACCGGCGGGTATCGAATACACACCGCACTCGATTCGCAATTGCAATCCCACGTGGAGGCTGTAATCGCCGATGGAGAAAACTTCCCCGAGGAAGCGCAGGATGCCCAGGCCGCCGCAGTGGTGGTGGATGCACAAAACTCGCTTGTGGTTGCAATGGTTGGCGGCCGCGAAAGCACAGCAGCCCTAGCCTATAATAGAGCCACAGATATTCGCCGCCAGCCCGGGTCGGTTATAAAGCCGATACTTTCATACGCGCCCGCGCTGGAATACGAGGGCTACACCACGGTTTCTATGATACTCGACGAGCCTACGGATTTCGGCTCGTATTCGCCAAGCAATTATGGGAGCAACTACCATGGATGGGTAACCATGCGCGAGGCGGTGCTTAGGTCGCTGAACATACCTGCCGTAAAGGTATTTTCGGATATCGGTGTAGACACGGGAATTGAGTTTGCAAAAAGTGTTGGGATTGAATTTTCCGAGGATGACGATCATCTTGCACTTGCGCTCGGAGGTTTTGCATATGGCGTGTCCCCCTATCAGATCGCAGGGGCATATGCGGCCTTTGCAAGCGGCGGTTATTATGATGAGCCCACCCTTATAGTAAGCGTAACCGACAGCTCGGGCAACATCCTCTATGAAAAGGAAAGTGCGGCCGTGCAGGTGATGAGCGAAGGTAATGCATACATTCTTACGTCCATGCTCGAAAGTGCTGTTGATGAAGGTACGGGGAAAAAGTTGAACGATCTACCGATGGACCTTGCGGCTAAAACGGGAACATCGGGGAGCGCAAACGCACAGGGAAACCGCGATGCATGGATGGCGGCATACAATAGCGAGTATGCAATAGCCGTGTGGATGGGATATGACGACGACACGGGCGGACGTGCCCTCCCCGCATCCGCTACCGGCGGAACATATCCTGCAAGGATAACCGAGAGCCTTTTTAGTAAGATTTACGAGGATGAGGCCGCGCCCGCATTTTCCATGCCCGATGATGTGGCCTCGTATAGGCTTGACGGGCACACCCTTGCAACCGACCATGTAGCGGTTCTTGCAAATGGGTTAACCCCCTCAACAAGCGTACTTGAAGAGGTATTCGTGGTAGGAACAGAACCCACGGACATGAGTAGGTACTGGGTTGTTCCATATCCTCCGCAAGTGATAAGCGGAAGCATCGGCATCAACGGATACCCCGAGATTACATTTGAGCCCATCGATGCATACGTTCTATATAGGCTTTATCGAGAGGATTCGCAAGGTGGCACGGTTCAACTTGGAGAATGGCCGGGTAGCCTCGGGTCGATAACGCATACCGATTCCACTGCAGCAGCAGGCGAAGAGTACGAATACTATGTCATACCCGTTCATCCTCAATTGCAGATAAATGGGCAAAGCGTTACGGGAGCGGCATCACGCAAGGTGAAGGTTACCACCTCGCTCGCGCTTAGTCCGGAGGAAAGCTACGTACCACCGCAGGCCGATGACGAACGCACATTTATAATCAGCCCCTTTATTCATGGTGGATAATCGTTCATGAATTGTTCACCGAAAAAGTGCAACTTAACTTGTTACACCTACGTCATATAAGACATAAAGGGAAAACAAAATCCCAATGTTTTAGGAGGATGGAAGTATGACTAAGTTAAACAAAATGAGACGAATGATCGTTCTCACACTCGCAATGAGCTTTTTGCTCGCACTGTGCGCACCGGCGCTCGCATCTACGAGTTTAATCTCGGGGACGAATCAGGCTGTAACCACATCGGAGTTTATGGAGACGGTTGCCGCAACAACAGCGCTCAATGTGCGCTCGGGCCCATCTACGAAGTACACCATACTCGGCGTGCTCGCTAAGGGTGAACAGGTTCAAGTACTCGGCTACAGCGGAAGCTGGAGCGTGATCAACTACGGCGGCAGAGTCGCTTATGCGCATTCATCTTACTTGGTGAAAGCCGATAGTAGCACCACCGTTCCCGCAGGATATGTGCAAGCCACCACGGGCGTAAATGTGCGTACCGGCCCTTCGACAATGTACACCATAGTGGGCTCGCTCGATAAGGGAGATGTCGTTAAGAAGGTTGGAAGCATCTACGATTGGGCGATTATCGAGTGGAACGGCGGCACAGCATATGTATACGGTAGCTATTTAACCGAGTCCGGCTCATCCGGCACGCCTAGTTACGGTCAGACACAATATGCAATGAAGGTTACCGCGATTAGAACCGGTGCATCAAGCTTTTACCCCGTAGTCACTTATGTTCCCTTCGGTGCAAAAGTTACCGTTACTAACTATGTGGGAAGCTATGCGTACATCACATACGGCTCTTACAAGGGCTATGTGCTTGCGAGCGATCTTTCGGGAGGCCCCTCCTACCCCGATTGGGATGACGATGATTGGGATGATGACGACTACGATGCATATGGCTATGCCTTCGCTCTTACCGGCGTAAATGTTCGCTCGGGACCCGGGGACAATTACTCCATCGAAGGCACACTCGAAAGCGGTGAAGCTTTGCCCTACACAGGTAGCGTCGGAAACTGGATACGCGTTGAGTACGAAGGCAAGGCAGCATACATCTACTCTCGCTATGTAAAGGTCATAACTGATGATGACGAAGCCGAGTTCAAGAGCGCTAATATGTGGGTTTACGATACGGGATCGAGGGCTACGGTTTATCGCGCACCTATCGAGAGCAACACATATCGCTATGGCTACATGGAGCAGTACGAAAAGGTTCGCTTGACCGGTTATAATGACGAGTGGGCTCGCATCGAGGCAGATGGGATGATACTTTACACCAAGGTTGAAAATGTCAGCCAGAATCAAGGACGATAAGCAAACAACAAGAAAGTGGCCATTGGCCACTTTCTTGTTGTTTGTGTCAAAAAAGTGTTCTTTGAACACTTTTTTGAGTTTTTACACCGTTTGCCTGCTCGCGCGGCTCACGGACGGCAAACGGCGCAGAGTTCAAAAACGTCCCGTTTTTGTCCGTTTCGGCGCGCATGTCGCCGAAGCCGGAATGGAAGCCTCCATGCCTAAAGCCAAAGTAAGCGCTAAAGTGTTATGCTTTTTCAGGTTTTTTGACAGTCTAGAAGTGGCCATTGGCCACTTTCTTGTTGTTTTAACGGTATAAACTTATATCGGGTGATCTTCCATTTCCTCTTCATTAGGAGATTCGCCTTTTGCATAGCTTTCATATGCAGGTAATTCGGTAACACCATGCAGGCCGAATTGCCTCAAAAATGCATCCGTAGTTCCATAAAGATTCGGCCGTCCGATCACATCCTTATGCCCCACCGATTCAATCATGTTGAGCTTTACCAATTGGCTCATCGCATATTCGCAGCGCACTCCGCGCACATTTTCAACCTCCGCCCTGGTTATCGGTTGGCGATATGCCACCACAGCGAGCGTCTCCATCAGCGAATCCGAAAAGGAGCGATGTTTAAGCGGCTTCAGCATAGCCTCGATGTAAGGCATGAGTTCGGGTTTAGTTGTAAGCTGTGCGGTTTCATCCGTGTATTGAAGCCTTAGCCCTCTATCTTCATTTTCATAGTTTGCTTCAAGCTTTGTAAGCAACGAGCGAAGTTCTATCTTCGATAATCCGAGTGCGCGTTCGAGCTGACCGAGCGTTACCGGGTCACCCGCCACGAAAAGCAAACACTCGAGTGCGGCCATTTTTTCCTGCATTCATCCATCCTCAGCTTTCGTACATATCCTGTGTGTATGCCTCGTCGGGGAGGAGTTTTTGGGCTTGCACTTCTATCGGTGCAAAGCTTCCCTCCTGCGATATGCTAATCTCATTTCTAACGAGCATTTCAAGCAATGCCATAAATGTTACAACCATCTCTATGCGCGTTGAATCATCGCCAAATAGAGTGCTGAATAATACTTTCCCTTTTTCTCGCAAAGTGCGCCTTACGTGTACGAGTTGGGTTTGAACGGTGAATGCATCCTGCTTTACACTATGTAATGGGTTTTCTTCAACGTCAACTTCCACCTCGCGCTTTGCATGTAGAAGAGCGAAGAATGCATCATGCAACTTCTCAACCGATATACCCGTTAGCGATACTTCCTTTTCGTCAAACGCTATCTCTTCCGGTAATCGTTTAAATGCTCCCACCGCAGATTCATACAAACATTGCAAATCCTCACCTGCCTGCTTGTACACCTTGTATTCCCTTAATTGCCTTATAAGCCTTGTTTCCTCATCCTCCGCATCCTCGTCAACTTCCTTCGGTATGCGCGGCAAAAGCTGGCGAGACTTTATGTATATAAGTGTCGCGGCCATGGTTAAAAATTCGCTTGCGCTCGACAAATCGAGATCATCAATCTCATCCATATACGCAAGATATTGTGCGGTGATTTCAGATACAAATATGTCCTTTATGTCGAGCTGGGCTTTTTCGATCAAATGCAAAAGCAAATCGAGCGGCCCATCGAATTTTGATAAATGTACCTCGTACGCCATTATATCCCGCCCGCCATAATGTGGAACACATATCCAAGCCCGTGTATTCCGAATATCGAATCAAAAACCGTCATCAATCCATCGAAGATCGGCCCGATCACGAAACCGAGAAAGTCGGACAAGAGCCCGGTTAACAACAACGCAAGCAAGATGTAGCTACCGTATCGAGCTAGGAAAATGAAGGGTTTCGGCCCTGTTAACTTGATGAATACGCTTTCAATGATGTGCGAACCGTCGAGCGGATGCAGGGGTATTAAATTAAATACCATCAACGATAGATTTATGGACACGAAATAGAAAAGCATATTCGCAATTACAATATTCGTACCCTCAATAAGTGCAAAAACGTATATACCTATAAATCCGGCTATCGCAAGAAGAAAGTTCATTGTTATTCCGGCAACCGATACAATCACATCATCACGGCGGTAGTTTTTAAAGTTCCTGCTATTAACAGGCACCGGTTTTGCCCAACCGAATCGGAATAAAACCATCATCAAAAAACCCATCGGGTCGATATGCGCAAAGGGGTTAAGCGTCATTCTTCCGAGGTTCCTTGCGGTATTATCGCCTAGCTTATGTGCCGCAAATGCATGTCCCCATTCATGAAATGTGAGGGCAAAGAGTATTGCGGGTAGTATGTACAAAAGCTCCAAAAAAAACGCTTGCGGATCGGACATCAAAGATGAAATTCCCAAAAGATTACCTCCATAAATGTATACTCTTGCTACATTATACCGAAAAAGCCCATCGGTTGCAACCGATGGGCTTGTGAACTGAAAGTGATAATTTATAGGCATTTATATTCCAACAAAGTGTAGTAGTATGGAACGA